>CAYORZ010000083.1:0-7334 GCA_964406485.1 uncultured Gemmatimonadaceae bacterium
CCGGGCAACTTCATCTTCCGGACCCGCGAGTTCGAGCAGATGGAACTGCAGTTCTTCGTCGAGGGCGGGAGCGACGAGGAGTGGTTCGATTACTGGCTCGACCAGCGTCTGTCGTGGCACCACTCCCTGGGGATCCGCCCCGCGAAGTTGCGCCTCCACCCGCACGGTCCCGACGAACTCGCCCACTACGCGAAGAAGGCGATCGACATCGAGTACGAGTATCCGTTCGGCTGGAAGGAGTTCGAGGGTGTCCACAACCGGACCGACTTCGACCTCGGCCGCCACCAGGAGTACTCCGGGAAGCGCCTCGAGTACATCGAGCCGGGGACGAACCGCCGGATCCTGCCGTACGTGATCGAGACCGCCGTCGGCGTCGACCGGACGGTGCTCGTCGTGCTGGCCGACGCCTACCGCGAGGAAGAGGTCGAGGGGGAGTCGCGGGTCGTGATGCGCCTCCACCCCCGTCTGGCGCCGCTGAAGGCGGCCGTCTTTCCCCTGGTGAAGAAGGACGGCCTGCCCGAGATCTCCCACAAGCTGCACAACGAGTTGCGGGCCGCCGCGATCCCTTCGTTCCACGACGACGCCGGCTCCATCGGACGCCGCTACCGTCGTCAGGACGAGGCGGGGACCCCGTGGTGCATCACGGTCGACGGACAGACGGCCGAAGACGACACCGTCACGATCCGGGACCGGGACTCCCTCGCACAGGTCCGGGTCGGGATCAGCCAGGTGAGGAGCTGGATCGGGGAGCGGCTGACCGGTGCATGACGGCGTGGGCCGGCGGGAGAGACCGACCTCCCGGCGAATGGGGTGGATGGGGGCCATCGTGGCCGCGGTCGTCGTTTCCGGCCTCCCGCTTGCCGCGCAGGACGACCCTTCGCTCTGGTCGTTCAGTGGCGAGGTGGGCACCAGCCTGTACTTCGGCGCCTCGGACCAGACGGCCTTCCTGATCAACGGCGGGGCGGAGCACCGCTCCGACGACGTGATCTTTGCGGGGGGCGCGGGCTTCGAGTACGGCGAGGCCCGCGGGCTCGAGGGGGACTCGTACGTCAACAAGCGATCGTGGAACTCCAAGCTCGACCTCGACTACGGGCCCGGCGCCCGGGTCAATCCCTACTTCTCGCTCACGGCGGAAGGCAGCTACGAGCGGCGGATCAACCTGCGGCTGAGCGGGGGGATGGGCGCCCGCTACCACATCAGCCAGAGCCGCAACGGGCGGGTCGACTTCAGCGTCGCGGCGCTTGTGGAGCGGACCGAGGCCCGGCCGCGCCCCGACGAGGAGGTGACCCCGCCGGAGCTGGTCGGACGGTGGTCCGCCCGCTTCCGGGCGCGGCGCTCGATGCGTGACGGCGGCATCGTCTTCGATCTCGTCTCGTTCTACAAACCGGCGCTCCGCGAACCCGCGGACGACTACACGGTCGAACTCACCTCGAGCCTCACCTTCGCCCTGACGAACGGCGTCGGGCTGAAGTTGAGCCTCTCCGACAAGTTCGACTCCCTGGCCGAGTCGCGAGGCGCGCGCGCCAATCACGACGGCCGGATCTTCTTCTCGCTCACGGCGACGACCCGCTGAGCGGGGCCCGGGCCGGCCGTGGAGTTCGAGCGCTTCGAACGGATGGCCCGGGCGGCCTGGGAGGCGATCCCTCCGCATTACCGCGAGGGGATCGACGGACTTGTCGTGTCGCACGAGGCGCTCCCCCACCCCGAGATCCCCGACATCTGGACGCTCGGGATCTGTGACACGGAGTCCTACCCCTCGGAGTGGGTGGGCCCCGACACCACCCGTTCGGTGGTGATCCTCTACTGGGGGAGCTTTCGCAACCTCGCCGCTCACGACCCCGACTTCGACTGGGAAGCCGAGGTCCACGAGACGATCGAGCACGAGGTGCGTCACCACCTGGAGTGGCTGGCGGGGCACGACGACCTGGGCGACGTCGACTACGCGATGGACGAGAGCTTCAAGCGCGCCGACGGTCTGGCCTGGGACCCCTGGTTCTATCAGCACGGCGAGGGCGTGAGTCCGGGCGTCTATCAGGTCGAGGACCAGACCTTCATCGAGATCGAGATCACCCCCGAGGTCTTCGGGGCGCACGACGAGATCCGCTTTCCCTGGCAGGGCGGGGTGTGGGCCTTTGCCCGACCCGAGCGGTTGGGCGATCTTCACTTCGTCCTGCTGCTGGGGGTGGACGAGGCGCCGCCCTTCCTCGAGGTCGTGCTCGTCCGTCGCACCGGGTGGTGGGAGCGGATGCGGTCGGCGATCCGCCGCCGTCCCCTCGAGGTACTCGAATCCGAGGCGGAGGCGTATCCCGCCGGGGAGTCCCCCGGGTGGGGAGGAGGGAAGGAGGTGGGCGATGGCCCGTGAATCGAAGGCGAAGAAGAAGGCGCGTGCCGCCGAGGTGTGGGAACTCCTCCACGCCGAATACCCGGACGCACACTGCGAACTCGACTTCGACAACCCCTTCGAGCTCGCCATCGCGACGATCCTCTCGGCGCAGACCACCGACGAGCGTGTGAACATGGTCACCCCCGAGCTCTTCCGGCGGTGGCCCGACGCTCCGTCGCTCGCCGCCGCTCCGCGCGAAGAGGTCGAGAAGGTGATCCATTCGACCGGCTTCTTTCGCAACAAGGCGCGCAGCATCCAGGGATTCGCCGCGGGGATCCTGGAGGAGCACGACGGCGAGGTGCCGCGCAGCATGGCCGAATTGCGGCCGCTCCCCGGAGTGGGTCGCAAGACGGCCAACGTGATTCTCGGCAACGCCTTCGGGATCAACGAGGGGGTCGTGGTCGACACCCACATCCGGCGGCTGGCCCAGCGGCTGGACTTCACCCGCGAGCACGACCCGGAAAAGGTCGAGCGCGACCTCATGCAGCTCTTCCCGCGGGAACGATGGACGCTGCTCGCCCACCTCCTGATCTGGCACGGACGGCGCGTTTGCGACGCCCGCAAGCCGGCCTGCGAGCGGTGCGTGGTGAGCCATCTCTGCCCCTCCTCGCGCGTCTGACCCCCACCCCCGCCTGCTTCGCCACCCCTGTGCCCTTCGCCCCCCTCCCCGATGCCTGACCGCGACGACGCCCTCGCCCTCCTCGAGTCCTGGGTCGACAACGAGGCCCTCCGCCTGCACATGCGCTCCGTGGAAGCGGCCGTGCGCCACTACGCCACCCTGCGCGGCGCCGATCCCGAGCTGTGGGGGCTGGCGGGACTCCTGCACGACCTCGACTGGGAGAAGTACCCGGACCGACACCCCCTGACGGCCGTGGAGCACCTGCGCGAGGCGGGGTACCCCGAGGAAGTCTGCCGGGCGATCCTCGCGCACCGTCCCGACTTCACCGGGGTCGAGCCGGTCAGCGAGCTGGAGCGCGTGCTCTACGCCTGCGACGAGCTGTCGGGCTTCATCTACGCCTGCTGCCTCGTGCGCCCCACCGGGATCGACGATCTCCGGCCCCGCACCGTGAAGAAGAAGCTGAAGGACCGCACCTTCGCGGCCGGGGTGAGCCGCGATGAGGTGGAGCGCTCGATCGAGCTGCTCGGGGTCGAGCGCGACGTGCATATCCAGAACGTGATCGACGGGATGCGCGCCGCGGCTGCCGACCTCAAGTTGCGGGCGGTGGATCGCGCGGCCCGCTGAGGGGGAACGCGCCGCGACCCTCCGGCCTATCATCTGCATGTCTGAACTCGACTTCGGCCTTCGGCGCCTGTTCTTCGGCGGGCTCCTCGTCGCCGTCGGCGGAGTGGCTCCCCTGGCGGCGCAACCCGACGATGTCGAACTCCTGGGGCGGGAGTACGGAACCCCGCCTCCCCCCGGTTACCTCGAGGCGCGGGCCACCGGCCTCATCCCCCCCGAGGGAATGACCTTCCGGCGGGGGTGGATGGCCCGCAACCCGGCGCTCCGGATCGCCGGGCGCGACGCCGAGGGCGTGCCGCGCTTCGAGGCAGTGAGCCCCGCCGCGGCGTCTCCGGCCACCGTTCTCGGCGAGCGGAACGGGGCAGTCGCCGGGACCTTCCGGGTTCCCCTCGTCCTCGGCCATTTCGCCGACGACCCCGCCACACCCCCCTGGGACCACGCTGCCATCCAGCGGGAATTCTTCGACGGCCCCAGTTCCCGCTACCGCACGCTCTCGGAGTACTACGACGTGATGTCGGAGGGACGGGTCGACCTCCGGGGGGCCACCTTTCCCTGGATTCGCTCGAGCCTCACCCAGCGCGAGGCAGCCGGTCCCCCCCACAACAACGGGCTGAGCCAGGGGAGCCGGATCGCCGCCTTCATCCGTTCCCTCCTGGAAGAACTCGACGACGGGACGATCGACTGGGGACTCTTCGACAACGACGGCCCCGACGGGATCCCCAATTCGGGCGACGACGACGGTTACGTCGACGTCCTGGCCGTCATCCACCCCACCTGGGGGGCGGAGTGCGGAGGAACGGGGCGGGAGGACCGGATCTGGTCGCACAAGTTCACCCTCAGCCAGGCGGCGGCGTTCGACGCAGACGCCCCCCCCGGGCCGTACGTGACGAGCACGCCCTCTGCCTCGGGCGGCTTCATCAGGATCGACGACTACACCATCCAGCCCCTCCTCTCGTGCCTCGACAAGAGCGCGCTCAACGAGATCGGGGTGCTCGCCCACGAACTGGGGCACGCCTTCGGGCTCCCCGATCTCTACTGCACCACGCCGGGCTGCGCGCATTCGGGGATCGGTCGCTGGGGACTGATGGGACAGGGGTCGTGGGGGTGTCACGACCAGAGCGACCCGTCGCGCCCCTGCGGGATGAGCGCCTGGAGCCGGGCGATGCTCGGATGGGTCGAGGTGGAATCCCTCGCCCCGGATACCGATCACCCCGACATCGTGCTCGATCCGGTGGCGACGTCGGGGCGGGTGCTGCGGCTCGACGCGCGCGACGGGTCGGGCGACTACTTCCTGCTCGAGAACCGCCAGCGCATCGGGTTCGATCGCGACCTTTTCGCGCCGGGACTCCTGGTCTGGAAGGTGGACCCGCTGCGGCTGCTCGTGTCGTGGCCGATCAACCGGGTGAACACCGACCCCAACCGCCTGGGGGTGGCGGTGGTGGAGGCCGACGGCATGGGGAACCTCACGGCCCGGGGCAGCGGAGCGAATCTGGGCGACCCCGGCGATCCCTTTCCGGGTGCGACCGGCAACACCGTCTTCCACGCCGGACGCGCCCCCCAGGCCTACTCCCACCGCAACCAGGCGGCGGGCGTGACCCTCACCGCGATCCGCGAGGTCGGCGAGCAGATCCACCTCCGGGCGACCTCGGGCTTCCGGGTCGTGACGGTGGGGGTCGAGGGGGCGACCACCCCGGGGCTCGTCACCGTCGACGATGTCGCCCTCCCCGCCGGAGGGAAGTCCTTCACCCTCGCCCCCTTCGAAGCGCTCGTCGTCTCGGCGGCGCCCGGCGAGTCGCTTGGCGAGGGGTGGCGGCGTCCCTTCGTGGGGTGGAGCGACCGACCGTCGGCTCCGGCGCTTCGGGTGGTGGTGGCCCCCCTCGCCCACGACTCGACCGTGATCGCCCGCTACGGAGGCGAAGAGGTCGCGCTCACGGTCGCGCTCGAGGGGGGCGTGCTCGGCGTCGACCCGGGGGCGGTGACCCCCACCCCCCCCGCCGCCGAGGGGTGGATCCCGGTGGGCACCGAAGTGATCCTGCGGGCCGTCCCCACAGCGGGGTACACCTTCGACGCCTGGTTGGGAGAGTGGGCAGGCCGGCCCAACCCGTTCTCGCTCACGGCCACCGCCCCCCTCTCGGTGGGGGCCCGCTTCCACCTCTCCTTCGAGGCGCTCGCCCGGGCTCTCGTCGGGGGCTCGGCTCCCCTCGATCCGCGGCTGGCCAACGCCCTCGACGAGGCGGGCAACCGCGACGGGCGCTTCGACGTGGGCGATCTGCGCGCCCACCTCCTCTCGCGCGAGGGGCAGCGATGACGTCTCGCCTCCCTGCCGGCGCCCTCCGCGTCGCGGTCTTCCTGGTCGCGTTTGCGGTGGCCGGGTGCTCCGACGACCCGGAGGGACCCGGCACCCTCGTCCTTCGGGTGTCGGGCGCGCCGCTGGGCGCGGTGGTGATCGAGCTCGAAGGCGAGGGGCTGCGCGGCGTGGAGCAGCCGGCCACCGGGTGGGCCGAACTCGTGCCGGTCGCCCCCCGCGACGGCCGACCCGTCCACCGCCTGGTGGTGATCCGGACCGTGCCGGGAGAGATCACCGCCCGCCTGGCCGTGACCGACGTGGCCACGGTGCGACCCGTGGCGACCGTACTCGAGGCCGCGGACGGCGACGACCGACTCGTCTCTTCCACCGCGTCGCTGCGGATTTCGATCGGGCACTGAGGGGGGGCGGCGTCTTGCCCGCGTCCCTTCGTCTCGTCAGTATTCTCCGACCCTGCGCCGTCGGCCGCAGCACCGTTCGGCCCCCGGCGCCCCCGCACACGCCTCTTCCGGTGCTTCGCCGCTGTCCCGCGTCCCCATGACGCCCCTCCCCGGGGGTCCTCGACCCCCGACCCGCCCCGCGCGGGCGAGCAGGGAAGGTGCGTCGCCGGAGCGACGGGCGCGGTGGGGTGACCGGGGCAGGCCGACCGCTCCCGCCGCGACGTGCCCAGACGCGACGACCTCGACAGCATCCTGATCCTCGGCTCCGGCCCCATCGTCATCGGGCAGGCGTGCGAGTTCGACTACTCCGGAACCCAGGCCGTCCGTGCCCTCAAGGAAGAGGGCTACCGGGTGATCCTGGTCAACTCCAATCCGGCCACGATCATGACCGATCCCGACCTCGCGGATCGGACCTACATCGAGCCCCTCACCCCGGAGTGGGTCGAGCGGGTGATCGAGCGCGAGCGCCCCGACGCGATCCTCCCCACCATGGGGGGGCAGACCGCACTCAACATCGCGATGAAGCTCGACGAGACCGGCGTGCTCGAGCGGTACGGGGTGGAGCTGATCGGGGCCAATGCCCGCTCGATCGCGATGGCCGAGGACCGCGAGGCCTTCGCCGCAGCGATGGAGCGCATCGGCCTGGCGGTGACCACGGGAGGCTTCGCCCGCTCCCTCGACGAGGCGCTCGCCATCGTCGACGAGACCGGGTACCCGAGCATCATCCGCCCCTCGTTCACCCTCGGGGGGACCGGCGGGGGGATCGCCTACAACCGCGAGGAGTTCGAGGCGCAGGTGCGCCGGGGAATCGACGCCTCGCCCATCGGCGAGGTGCTGGTCGATCGCTCCGTCCTCGGGTGGAAGGAGTACGAACTCGAGGTGGTGCGCGACGCCGCCGACAACGTCATCATCATCTGCTCGATCGAGAACTTCGATCCGATGGGGGTCCACACCGGCGATTCGATC
>CAYORZ010000084.1:0-6447 GCA_964406485.1 uncultured Gemmatimonadaceae bacterium
GGGTCGCCGACGTGGATCGTCGGACGATTCCCCCCGTCGCTCCACCCGGTGACCACCCATTCGAGGAAGGGCAGCATCGCCGCGTCGACCGGGAGCGTCGATGCGCGGTCGTCGAGGGGCGACGCGAGCAGGAGGACGGGGGTCGGACCGTCGTCGAGTGCGACCAGCCAGGGGGCGCCGTCGGAGAGACGGACCAGGACTTCGCCCGGAGTGCCGACCGGGGCGTCGAGACGGTACCGCTCCCGGACCCGCACCGTGGCGATGTCGACCGGGATCCGGCTTTCCGCGACGCCCGCTTCGCCGGTCGTCGGCTCCGGGTGGAAGCTCCACGCGATGCCGGCGTCGGCGAGACGCCGGTTCGCCGCCGGGAGGAGCGCCGGGTCGGCAGGCGCGAGGACCACGACCCTCGCGGCGTCGTCGGCCGGCAGTCCCGCGGCCCCCGGGGCGAAGACGACGTCGGCCCCGGAGGGGTCGGATCGCACTGCCCGCCCGGCGTCGGCCAGGACGTCGAGGGCGGACGAGAGGAAGGGGCCGCCGTCGGCGGCGAGGGCCACCGCCGGAGGGGAGCGTACCGGGACGGCGAACCAGCGACGGTCGTCGTCGCGGAGGGCGTCCGGGTCGGTCTCCACCCACCCTTCCACCCACCCCGGTGCGAAGGGGCCGATGGGGAGGACGGTGGAGCCGCCGGGGGCGAGGGTGGCCGCGCCGCGCAACTCCCCCCCGATGAGGAGGCGAACGGAGACGTCGTCTTCAGGGTCGCCCCCCTCGACCGTCACGGCGATCTCGGTCCTGGCCCCGGCCAGGGGGGGGAGTCCCCCTCCGATCGTCACATCGGCGAGGTGGCGGTTCGGGACGTCCGCGGGCTCGATCCCGCTCCAGACGAGGGTGGGGGCCGCGCGCGTCCCCTCCGCCTCGTCGGGGGGAGTGAGGTCGAAGGCCGACGCCTGGAGGTCGGAGACGAGATGGATCTCGGCCCCCTCCAGCCCGGCTTCGGCGAGGAGCCCCCGCGCCCGTCGCAGGGCGGACGAGAGGTCACCCCGGGCGGCCGACAGCTCGGTGGTGCGGATGCGGGCACGGGCTTCGGCGGGGGTTCCGGGAACGGCGATGTCCCACGGCTCTCCCGCCCGGATGACCCAGATCCGGTCCCCCTCCGTCGCGGCCGCGATGCCGGCCAGGGCGGCGTCTTTCAGCCGGTCGAGCACCCGGTCGCTCCCCAGGACCCGACCCGCGCTCGCGGAGTTGTCGATGATGACGACGACGGCGGTGGGGGGGTGGGCGCTCCCTCCGCCCCGCACCACGAGGCGGGCCCCGGCGAGGACGAGGAGGACGACCACGGCACAGCGGATCACGAGCAGGAGGAGCTGCCGCAGGCGGATGCGGCGGGCGTGCTCCTTCTCGGTCAGGAGGAGGTAGCGGAGGGCGGGAAAGACGATCCGGCGCCGCTCCTGACGGTGCACGAGGTGAAGCACCAGGGGGATCAGCACCGCTGCCCCCGCCGCCAGGAAGAGCGGGTTGAGGAAGCTCATCCGAGGTGTTCGCGCTTTCGGAGGTAGGCCCGCAGCGCCCGCCAGAGGGGTTGCGAGGTGTCGACCACCTCGTAGTCGATGCCGTGCGTCCGGAGGGAGCGCTTCCACTCGGCGAGCGCCCCCTCGACCGCCCGCCGGTACTCGGAGCGGACGTCGGCGACCGAGACGAGGAGCTCGGATCCGGTCTCGGGGTCGACGAAGCGCGCGTCGGCGCCGGCGGGGAGCTCCCGCTCTCCCGGGTCCAGGAGGTGGAAGACCAGCACCTCGTGACCCCGGTGGCGGAGGAAGCGGAGGGCGGTGCGGGTCTCGTCGGTATCGACCAGGAGGTCGGAGAGGAGGATCACGAGTCCCCGCCGCCGGAGGCGAACGGCGAGGTCGCGGAGCGCGGTCTCGGCGCGCGTCGTTCCCGAGGACTCCAGACGGGCGAGCCGGCGGGTCAGCTCGTGCCACTGGCGGCGCCCGCCCCGCGGTTCGACGCGGTCGACCACCTGGTCGTGGAAGGCCGCGAGTCCGACGGTGTCGCCCTGGCGAAGGAGGATCAGGGCGAGCGCTGCGGCGAGGTGGCGCGCGTACCAGAGCTTGGTCGGAAGGGTGTCGGGGTCCGAACTCCACCCCATCGAGCCGCTCACATCGACGAGGAGGTAGGCCCGCAGGTTGGTCTCTTCCTCGAACTGCTTGACGTGGAGGCGGTCCGAGCGCCCGTACATCCGCCAGTCGATGTGGCGGATATCGTCGCCCGGGCGGTAGCTGCGGAGCTCGGCGAACTCGGCCGAGAAACCGCGGTGGGGCGAGCGGTGGAGGCCCATGAGAAAGCCTTCGACCACCGCTTTGGCCACCAGCTCCACCCCGCCGAGCCGGGCGAGGGTGGCGGGGTCCATCAGATCGGGGCGGCGGCTCGGTCGGTTCATCGGTCGCAAAGCATAGAAGAGGCGAGGGAGGGTGTCCACGGGGGGGAGCCCGGGTGTCCCCTCGGGGGGACGCGGGGGCGGACGACGGGCCGCGTCGAGACAGCCGATGCCGCGATTCGTCGCGACAACGGGCCATCGCCCGGAGTTGGCACGCCCCCTGCAACCCTCCGGTCGAAGAGAGCCGCGGTTGCAGCTCCCCCGGAGGACACGTTGACGCCCGCCAGACCCCTCGTCCGCCTCGCGCCGGCCGCCCCCTGCAGGGCCGCCGTCACCCGCCCCCGCGTCGGGGTCGGGCACCGCCTCGCGCTGTTTCTCGCGCTCGCCCTCCTCCCCGGTGGGGCAGCGGCGCAGGGACCCCTCGAGGGCGAGTGGGAGTTTGCCACCCGGATCTGGTTCGATCGCGGCGACGATCCCCTCCTCGAGCGGGGTGAGCGGGTGCGCATCTACTACCGCGCCTCGCACGACGCCCACATCGCGGTCTTCCATCTCGACACCAACGGCACCGTCCGTCTTGTCTACCCCCGGTCCCCGGAAGAGAACCATTACGTGCCCGGGGGACGCGACTTCCGCCTCGTCTTTCCCGACTCGGAGTTCTGGCGCGTGATGGACGATCCGGGGGTAGGGTACTTCTTCTCGGTCGCCTCTCCCGAGCCCTTCGACTTCCGGGACTTCCGCTACTCCCCGTACGCCGGAGGGTGGGATCTCTCGGAGGTGGGACGCCAGGTCTTCGACGACCCCTACCTCGCCATGGACGCCTTCGTGGCCCGCCTGATCCCGGAGTGGGAGGTCGTGCCGTACGCCCTCGACCTCGCCTCGTACCACATCGAGCAGCGCTACGACTACCCCCGCTTTCTCTGCTACGACTGTCACGGCTTTCGCCCCTGGCAGTCGTGGAATCCCTACCTGAGCAGCTGTACCCACGTCCGGGTCGTCGTCCACGCCGACCCCCGGGATTACCCCACCACACGCGTCCGCGGTGCCGAGCTGGTGTACGCCCGCCCCCTCCCTCCGGGGACGCCGCGCTTCACGTTCAAGGAGCGGGCCGTCGGCGAGCCCTCGACCCCCCTCGTGATCGAGCGGGGAGCGGTGCCGCGCGGCGGGTCGGTCGGGACCCCGCCCGGGCGGGAGGCGCCCCGGTTCCAGCTGCGTGCGGCCCCTCCCGCGGGGGCGGGCGCGGGGGAGGGACGCGGGGCGGTTCCGCTTCCGGCGCGTGACCGGCCCACATCGGTGCTCCCCCGGAGTGGGGCCGGGGCGGCTCCGCCCCCGGCGAGTCCGGAGCGATCGACGCGGCCGACGCTGGAGCGGCGCCCGGCGACCCCGCCCGCCCGGAGCACGTCGCCGACCGCCGCGCCTCCCCGCCGGGGTGGCGGGGGCGCGTCGACCAGCGCACCTCCTGCCCGGAGCACGCCGCCGACCACTTCGCCTCCCCGCCGGGGTGGCGGGGCGAGCGCCGGCCCGCCCCCCGCCGGGCGGCCACCGGTACGCTCCGCTCCCCCGACGAGGAGGGGGGGCGGCGGTGGAGCCGAGCGGGAAGCCGCAGCTCCGGCGCCACCGGGGGGGATCCGGACGCAGGGGCCCACGCCGGCCCGATCGCCCGGCGATTGAGGGGGGAGAGCTGCTTCCGTTAGCTTACAGGCTTCCCCACCGCTTCAGCTTCCGGGACGTCCGTGCGCCTCGACCATATTCGCAACTTCTGCATCGTCGCCCACATCGACCATGGGAAGTCGACGCTCGCCGACCGCCTCCTCGAGGAGACCGGGACCGTGGACCGCCGTCGGATGCGGGAACAGGTGCTCGATTCCAACGAGCTCGAGCGGGAGCGGGGGATCACGATCAAGCTCCACGCCGTCCGGATGGAATACGAGGCGGCCGATGGGCGAAGCTACGCCCTCCACCTGATCGATACCCCGGGGCACGTGGACTTCACCTACGAGGTGTCGCGCTCCCTGGCCGCCTGCGAGGGCGCGATCCTCGTCGTCGACGCGACCCAGGGCATCCAGGCACAGACCCTCTCCAACCTCTTCCTCGCACTCGAAGCCGACCTCGAGATCATCCCCGTCCTGAACAAGATCGATCTTCCGGGGGCGGAGCCCGAGCGGCGGCGCGAAGAGATCTGCGAGTTGCTGGGTGTGGAGCCGGAGTCGGTGATTCTGGCGAGCGCGAAGGAGGGGATCGGGGTCCCCGAGATCCTGGAGGCGGTCGTGCAGCGGGTGCCGCCTCCGGAAGGGCGCCGCGACGCCCCCCTCCGGGCGCTGATCTTCGACTCGTACTACGACAAGTACCTGGGCGCGGTCCCGTCGGTGCGGGTGGTGGACGGCGTCCTGCGTCCGGGACAGACGATCTCGTTCGGTGCGGTCGATGCCGAGTACGAGGTGAGCGAGGTCGGACACATGCGCCTCGAGCGGTCCCGACAGAAAGAACTCGGGCCGGGTGAGGTCGGCTACCTCGTCGCCGCGATCAAGGAGGTCTCGCACACCCGCCCGGGCGACACGATCATCGACGTCGCGGACCCCGCCGAGGAGCTCCTCCCGGGGTACCAGGACGTGCGCCCGATGGTCTTCGCGGGCCTCTACCCGACCGACTCCGACGACTACGAGGAGTTGCGCGACGCACTGGAGCGGCTGCGGTTGAACGATGCATCCCTCCAGTTCGAGCCCGAGACGTCGGCGGCCCTGGGCTTCGGGTTCCGCTGCGGCTTCCTCGGTCTCCTGCACATGGAGATCGTCCAGGAGCGGCTGGACCGGGAATTCGGCGTCGACCTCATCACCACCGTTCCGAATGTGGAGTACCGGCTCGAGCTCACCGACGGCACGACGATGGAGATCGAGAGTCCGACGGCGATGCCGGAGCGTGCCCGGATCGAGACGATCGCCGAGCCGGTGGTCCGGGTGCGCATCCTCGTCCCCTCCGAATACATCGGCAATGTGCAGAAGCTCGCGCACGACCGCCGGGGGATCTTCAGGGGGATGCAGTATCTCGACCGGGAGCGGGTCGAACTGGTCTACGAACTTCCGCTCGCCGAGATCGTCCTCGACTTCTACGACCGGCTCAAGAGCGGAACGCGCGGGTACGCCGCGATGGACTACGACTTCCTGGAGTACCGCCCGGCCGACCTGGTCAAGCTCGACATCCTCGTCAACGGCGATCCCGTCGACGCCTTCAGCGTGATCATTCACCGCGACAAGGCGTACGAGCACGGCCGCGACCTCACGCGCCGCCTCCGCGACCTGATCCCCCGCCAGCAGTTCGAGGTGGCGCTCCAGGCCGCGATCGGGCAGAAGATCATCGCCCGGGAATCCGTGCGGGCGCTGCGAAAGAACGTCACCGCCAAGTGCTACGGCGGCGACATCTCGCGCAAGCGCAAGCTTCTCGAGAAGCAGAAGGAAGGAAAGAAGCGGATGAAGCAGGTCGGGTCGGTGGAGATCCCCCAGGAAGCCTTCCTGGCAGTGCTGAGTCTCGGCGAGGAGTGACCCCCGAGGCGGTCGCATCCATGGCGATCGAGGAGGGTTCGGGGACGGGTGAGCTGGCGGGGATCAAGGGAGAGGGCCGGTTCCGCGCGCCGGAAGGAATGGAGGGAACCATCGAGCACGATAATGTGACCGGGACGCGGCACGACGCGCGGGCAAACGCGTCTGGAGCGGGCGCCGTAGCGGCGTCCCCTGGAAAGGGGCCCGGGGCGAACCCGGCAACCACCGCGAGGGGAAGGGGATGCCGGGGGGCTGGATGGCGGCCGCCGCCGGCGACCTCCGGGCGATAACTCGACACGGGCGGCCCCCTTCGGGCGACGTGTGTCCCGAGATGCACCTCCAGGGGCGGTTTCCTGCCACGCGTCATCCGACTGCGGCCCACGGTTGTCAAGTTATCGACCTGGGCGGTGCTTTCCGGGACACGGGTGAGTTGCGGTGCACGCGAAAGTCAGGAAATCGACCCACCCTCCCCCCTGTCTCCTCCTTCGCCACCACCATGCGCCGGGTCGCGGCGAAGGCGCGGGAACGCGGTCTGCGCCCCATCGA
>CAYORZ010000084.1:6457-7193 GCA_964406485.1 uncultured Gemmatimonadaceae bacterium
GCCAATTCCGAATAGAGTTGCCAGTGCTGTTGATCGCGGCTCGGTGCCGGAGCCCGCTGGCCTCGCAGTAGCGCCCGGCGAGGATCGAAGCGGAGGTGGCCCCTCAACCGTCGGGGCGCCAGGGTAGGTGAGCAGCGAGGCTGCCCCAGACCTGGAGGGCGCCCTCGGGGGCGTCGGCTGGCCGAGGCGGACTTCGATTGCGAATCCTTATCCATCGCAGCGCATGGTGTCGGGTACTTTCATGCGTGACATGCCGGTGATGCCGCACCCAGAATGGTAGGGCGGACAGCATTCCTTCCCGCCCGCCAAGGAGACACCCATGAACTCCGCCCCCCCCTCCTCCCCCGTCGGCCTGCACCTGGCCCGTACCGGAATCAGACTACGACTTCCGCCTGAGGGGCGAGGTCGACTCGCACGGGGAAACCGCGTCAGGTGGAGTCAAGGTCTATGTCGGCGACGGGAGCCAGGAGTGCCCGACATGAGGGCTCCGCAGCGACGTCGGCCGGGGTCCGCGGGGCCCTCCACTTTTCTTCGCCATCGGCCGAAGCGTCGGGCCGTTGGGTCCGTTCTCGCAGCTTTGGCCGTCCTCGGTGGGTGCGGCGACCTCTTTGGTCCTTCCGAGGAGGACGGCCTGCTGCCCCGTCGCGACCTCGAGGTCGTCCCGATCGAGTTGGATTCACTTTGGATCCAGGGCATTGGCGTCGAGTCGGAGTTCACCGCGGGCGGCGTGCTGATT
>CAYORZ010000085.1:0-7142 GCA_964406485.1 uncultured Gemmatimonadaceae bacterium
GAGGGCGCCCGCGTCGGTCAGGTCGACCGTCCATCGATAGACCGCGGCCCCGGCCGCTTCGAGCGCGCGCACCGCCGCCACCCGCTCGGCGGCCGGGTGGACGGCGGCGAGCGACTGCCACCGGCGCCGCGGGGGGAGAGGGGTCCGCGAGGTGAGGATCACGTGCCGTACCCCCTGCTGCACCAGCTGCCGGGCTGCCACGCGTCCGAGCGCGCCGAGGCCGCCGGTGACCAGCCAGGCGCCGCCCGGCTCCACCGGACGGGGCGCGACGGGGGCGGTCGCGGGCTGGAGGCGCGCAGCGAAGAGCCCCGCAGGGGAGTCGGCGAGCCGTCGGTCCGTGACCCCGGCCCGCACGGCCCGCGCCAGGGCCTCGGCGTCCCCCCCGCCCACGTCGAGCAGGTGGGGGCGCAATTCGGGGTGTTCCTCCTGGATCGTGGCGACCACTCCCCAGGCGGCCCCCTGGGCCGCCCCTTCCACCGCCGCCGCCCGCCCGGGCGGATTCTGCACGCCGGTGGTGACCCACCAGCTGCCCGCGGCCGGCGTCACCCCCGCCGCGACCAGGGCGCGGACGGCGTCGAGCGTCGCGACCGTCGCCTCCGTCGCATCGGCCAGCAGGCCTCCGCACTCGCGGGCGGGGCCGGCGAACCACGCCGTCCCCACACATCCGGCCTGCGGCTCGCCGACGACCTCCCCCCCGGCCCGCTCCACCAGGGCCGCGAAGCGCAGCGCCTCGGATGCCCCCGCGGGACCCACCCACCACCGCCCAGCCAGCGGATCACCGGAAGGAGGCGGGGCAGACGGGGGAGTTTCACCCACCTGGTGCCACCCGATCACCCACGCCGCGTCGTCCACCGCGGGCGCTTCCGGCGGGGGGGGCGTCGGTCCGTCACCCGTCGCCCCGGCCTTCGACGCGGCGGCGATCCAGTATCGCTCCCGCTGCCAGGGGTAGTGGGGAAGCGCGACGGCACGGGCCTCGGCCGGAGCCAGCGCGCTCCACGCCACCTCGACCCCCGTCACGTGCGCCTCGGCCAGCACGTGCAGGAGCTCGAGCCCCGTCGGCTCGTCGCGCTTCCCGGTGCAGACGATCCGGGGCCGCGCCCCCACGTCGTGGGCGATGTCGGCGAGTGCGGCCGAGAGGATCGGGTGCGGAGCCACCTCGACCAGGAGGTCGACGCCGTCGGTGAGCATCGCCCGCACCACCGCGTCGAGCTGCACCGGACGCCGCAGGTTGTCCGCCCAGTACTCCGCGTCGAAGGCGGGGCCCGGTCGGAGGGCGCCGGTGACGGTCGAGTAGAGGGCGGCTCCCTCGCCTTCACGAGGACGGAGTCCTGCGAGACGCGCGCGGAGCGGGTCCAGGAGGGGGTCGGTCTGCGGCGAATGCGAGGCGACATCGACCCGCACGCGGCGGGCGAAGACGCCCTCGGCCTCGATCTGCTGGAGGAGGGCGTCGACGGCCGCCGCCTCACCCGAGATCACGGTCGTCCGTGGGCCGTTCACGGCGGCGATCGAGATCCGCTCCTCACGCCCCCGCAGTCGCTCCGCGACGCTGGCGGCCGGCTCGTCGACCAGCGCCATCGCTCCCTCACCCGCGATTCCCGACAGGAGGGCGCTGCGCGTCTGCAGCACGTCCATCGCCTCGGCGTCGGTCAGCGCGCCGGCCACCGCCGCGGCCGCGGCCTCGCCCATGCTGTGGCCCGCCAGCAGCTGCGGATCGAGGCCCCACGCCATGAGCTGGCGCGCCACCGCGATCTGCACCGCGCCCAGGGCCGGCTGAATCCGTTCCACTCCCTCGAGGGGGGTGTCGCCCCGGAGCGTCGCCGCCACCTCCGTGTCGGCCACCCCCCCGATCACGCCGTGGAATGCGTCTGCCACCGCGCCCGGCGAGCGGGCCATCCCTTCCCACTGCGATCCCTGACCCGAAAAGAGGAAAGCGACGCGGGGCACCTCGTCGCGGGCGCTCCCCGAGATGAGGTGGGGGTGCACGCCTCCGTCGCGCAACGCCTCCAGCGCCTCGACGAGCGACGTCCGGTCACGCGCCAGCACCACGCTCCGTTCGCGGTGGTGGTCCCGCCCGACCGTCGTCGTCCACGAGAGGTCGGCGAGCGAGAGGGTGGGGTGGGACTCGAGGTGGGCGAGGAGGCGTTCGGCGGCGGCCGCGCGCGCTTCCGGGACCGCGCCCGAAATCGCCACCGGCCAGGCACCGAGCGGAGCGGCCACCTCGGGCTCGCCCCCCCGCGCCTCCCGGCGGGCCACTCCCTCCAGGACGACGTGCGCGTTGGTGCCGGTGATGCCGAACGAGTTCACCCCCGCCCAGCGCGGGGCACCCTCGGGCCAGGGTCGCAGGCGGTCGACCACCTCGACCCGCAATCCCTCGAAGTCGATCTCCGGATTGGACGGGCGGCTCCCCAGGCTCGGCGGGATCTCGCCCTCCTCGAGGGCCAGGACGGCCTTGATCACACCGGCGAGTCCCGCACACGCCTCGGTGTGGCCGATATTGCTCTTCACACTCCCGACAAGGAGGGGACGCTCGGTCGGGCGCCCCTTCCCCAGCACCGCCCCGAGGGCCCCCACCTCGACCGGGTCGCCGGCCCGGGTCCCGGTGCCGTGCGCCTCGACGTACGGGACCCGGGAGGGATCGAGTCCCGATCGCTCCCACGCCGTCGTCAGCAGGGCCTCCTGGCTTGTCTGACTGGGGGTGGCCAGCTGCCCGTTGGCAAAGCCGTCGGCATTGACCGCCACCGCCCGGATCCGCGCCCGCGGGGTACGCCGCGCGCGCCGTGCCTCGTCTGCCGGGCCCAGGAGGAGGGCAGCCGCACCCTCGGCGCGAACGTAGCCGTCGGCCGCGGCCGCACCGAAGCGGCAGCGCCCCCCTGACGTCAGCATCCCCGACTTCGTGTACGCGACGTTGACGAACGGCTGGAGCACCAGATTTGCCGCCGCCACCACCGCAAGGTCCGCCGAGCCGTCGTCGACCGCCCGCCAGGCCGCGTCGAGGGCCACCAGTCCTGCCGAGCAGCCCGTATCGACGGTGACCGCCGGACCCCGGAAATCGTGAACGAAGGCGATCCGGCCCGACGCCGAATAGCGGCCCGTCCCCGTCACGCCATGAAAGTCGAGCCCGCGCGCGTCTTCGTAGACGAGGTGTTCGTAATCCGCGCTCCACAACCCGACCCAGACGCCCACCTTCCGCCCCCGGAGGGCAGACGGCGCGATCCCCGCGTCGGCAAGCGCCTCGTGCACGACCTCGAGCAGGAGCCGATGCTGGGGGTCCATCCGCCGGGCCTCGCGGGGAGACAGTCCGAAGAAGCCCGCGTCGAAGCGATCGATCCCGTCGAGCCACCCCCCCTGGGCACTCGCGATCGGGACGGCGTCGGGGTCGAAGCGGCCCGGGGGCATCGGCCCCACGGCATCGCCCCCCTCCCGCACCAGCTGCCAGAGCGCCTCGGGGGTACCGGCGCCTCCCGGAAAGCGGCACCCCATGCCGAGGATCAGTGTTTCGCCTCTCCGGGCGCGCCCCGACATCACCGACATCAGCCGCGGCCCGCTCGAGGCCCCGGGGCGACCGCTGCGGTCGCCGCCCGGATCAGATCCCAGACCGGCTGAGGGTGGGTCTCGAGGTGGAAGTGCCCCCCCGGCGTCGTGTGCATTGCGAAAGGTCCCGTGGTTTCGTCGGCCCAGGTCACCAGATGGCGAACGGGCACCATGGGGTCGTCTTCACCCCCGATGGCCGTGACCGGACAGGAGAGTTTCGCCCCCGGCCGGTGACGGTAGGACTCCATCGCCTCAATATCGGCACGCAACGCCGGAAGCACCAGCGAAAGCAGTTCGGGATCGCCCTGCACTTCGGCCGGAATTCCGGCGTACCGCGCCTGCATCTCGCGCAGGAAGGTGTCGTCGTCCATATGGCTCATCGGGGGGAGGAGGGCTCCGGACGCCGGTCCCTGCCGGCCGCTCGCCAGGAGCGCTTCCGGCACGAGCCCCGCCCGCTCCAGTCGCGCCCCCACCAGGAGTCCCAGCCACGACCCCATCGAGTGCCCGAAGATCACGAACGGACGATCGCAGAGGGGTGTGACCACCTCCGTGACCTGATCCGCGAGGGCGTTCAGGTCGCGAAGGGGAGGCTCACCGAAGCGCCACCCCCGCCCGGGAAGCTGGATCGGCAGCACCTCGACGTCGCCATCGAAGGCGTCCGGCCACCGGCGGTACACCGCAGACCCGACCCCCGCCCACGGGAAGCAGAAGACGCGGACTCGTGGGTCGGCGCGGCGACCCACCTGCAGGAACCACGACATGAAGCGAGCGGCCTCAGCGCTGCTCCCGCTGCCGCTGTTCCTCGGCTTCGCGAAGCTGGATCCCGCGCTCGAAGAGCGACTCGATCTGCGGGTCGGTCCGGTAGGCGGAGAGGTGCCGGTGCACGAGCGGCATTTCCTGGATGACGTACCCCAGCACCGTGTCCATCACCTGCCCCTCTTCCGACTCCGTCGCGCGGAAGCGGGCGCGGTACTCCTGGAGCACGGGCTCGAAATCGGGGGAATCCCACGCCTCGAGCGGCGCGTCGAGCTGGAAGAAGTCCAGGAGGACGGCGTTGAAGTCTTCGGGAGCGGGGCGGTGCCAGAAGGCGACATCCTCGCCGAAGGCGTCGACCTGCTCCGGCAGATAGAGGACCGCGGAGCGGGGCACCCGGCGCACGAGGGCCGGATTGTACCGCTTCACTTCGTCCTGCGAGAGGCCGGTCACCCGCACCACCTCGGTGAGCGGGACGTCGCGATCGACGCGCATGGCGTGAATCGGTACCTGCGTCTGCTCGCCGCGGAAGCGGGCCACCGTTTCGGCGTTACCCAGGATCATCTCGGCGTAGCGGTAGGAGCGGGGACCATACGTGCCCACCACGTCGCTGAAGGTCCGCGGGGAGAGTTGCCGGACGTCGACGGCGAACTGCCCGCCAAGCAGATAGCGATCGCGGATGTCGTCGCCCCCCAGGCGGGTGCCGTTGATCACCGTGCGCCCCACGTTGGTGCTCCCCGCGTGATGCTCGGAGAGGGCCGGGATGAAGCTGCCATACTTCGTCGCCAGCACCGCGAGGTACGCCGCGCAATACGGCGCCTGCGTCGTCTGGTTCTGCACCTCGATCGTGAAGGGCGAGAGGCGGTCGAGCCGCGTCCAGTTCTGCGGCAGCCACTGGCAGAAGCCGATCGCCCGCGCCTCGGAGCGCACGTCGCCCGAGAAGCCCGACTCCACCATCGCCTGCGCGAGCCCGAGTTCGGCGGGGACACCGAAGCGCTCGTAGATCCGGCCCCACTCCTCGAGGAAGCGGCCGTACCGACGGACGTTGGGGGCCACGAAGTCGCCTCGGGTGGCGTTGTGGATGATCTCGCCCACCACCGGCTCGAGCAGTTCGGCGATCATGTCGCGCCGATCACTCAGCCGGCTCGGCATCGGGCGGCTGCCGATCCGCTCGCGGTAGGCGTCGTCGGCCCACCACCCGTCGCGGGTCCAGTTGCCGCGGGTGGGGAAGGCGGCCACCAGTTCTCCGGTGCGGGCGTCGGCGAAGACCACCTCGCCGTCGGGGCGGGTGAAGACGTGACTCCAGAAGCGGTACCCGGGACGATACGTCGTCATCGCGTCGACGTCGCTCGTGAAGCGCACGCCGAGCGAGAAGTCGATGGGAAGGGGGGCCGGGGCCGCCTCGCCGGCACCGATGCTCTCGAATTCCGGAGCGGCAGCGTCGTCCGGAACGCCCCCCTCGCGCGGCACCGGTACCGCCTCGGCGGGGTGGCGTTGCGCGGCGATACCGGCGGGCACGAGGATCGCCGCGAGGGCGGTCAGGAGCAGACCGGAACGCGCTGGAGAGAAGGCCGGAATACGCACGATGGACCTGGTGTGGCGGGAGGTCGACTGGGCGGAGGGACCCTGCCGGACGAGGATCGGTCGATCAGGGGCCCTTCTCAACATGGGGAGGGTCGGGGGGAATCGGCAACATCTGTTTCCCCCCCGTCCTTCTGGCCCGCGGAGGCGCATCGCTCCATCTTGTCGGTGAACCGTCCCCCCGACCCCCCCAGCAGTGGCTCCGGTCCTCCACTCCACGCTCCCTCTCCGGCAGGGCACACCCGCCCCCTTCACGCCGACGGCCGGCGTCACGGAAGCCACGAACTGGGTGGAAGGTGTCCTGGCCCTCGGTCCGGAGGGCATCCGTCGCGGCGTCCTTTCGCTGGGACTGATCCTCGTCGTCTGGTTCATCCGGCGCCTGGTGATCCGGATGGTCGCCGCCCGCATCGACGATCCGCGCGTCCGCTACAGCTGGGTGAAGGGGACGGCGTGGGTGGCGTACGTCGTCGTGATCCTCCTCCTCAGCCAGATCTGGCTCGAGTCGGTGCGCAACGTCGGCACCTTCCTGGGGCTGATGACGGCGGGTCTCGCCATCGCCCTGAAAGACGTCGTGACCAATCTGGCGGGGTGGATCTTCATTCTCACGCGCCACCCCTTCACCACCGGCGACCGCATCGAGATCGGCGAGCACCGGGGCGACGTGGTCGACATCCGCCTCTTCAGCTTCAGCCTTCTCGAGGTGGGCAACTGGGTGCACGCCGACCAGAGCACGGGGCGCATCATCCATGTGCCCAACGGGGTCATCTTCACCCGCCCACTGGCCAACTATACCGTCGAATTCCCCTACATCTGGCACGAGATCCCGGTGCGGGTCCCCTTCGAGAGCGACTGGCGGCGGGCCCGCTCCCTCCTGGAGGAGGTCCTCGACACCCGGCTGCGCGACATCGCCCTCGACGCGGCGCAGGCCGTCCGGAAGGGAAGCCACAAGTTCCTGATCTCGTACCGCCACTTCTCGCCGAAGGTCTACCTCTCGGTCGACAACGCCCTGGTCTGCCTGACCCTCCGCTTCCTGGTTCCCGTGCGGGAGCGGCGCGGGGTCGACGAGCGCATCTGGGAGGCGGTACTCGCAGCGTTCGACGAACACGGGATTCCGCTCGCCTACCCGGGGCAGCGGCTCTACGTCGGTGCCGTGGAGGCCGACGGCGCCGGCGGTCCCCGGGCGCCCCCCCCCCCGCACCCCCCCCCCCCCCGCCCCCGCCCCCCCCGGGGCCCCCCCCCCGGCGGGGCCCCCCCCCCCCCGGGGGCGCCCACGACGC
>CAYORZ010000086.1:0-7075 GCA_964406485.1 uncultured Gemmatimonadaceae bacterium
CTGGACCGTGCCCCGGACCTTCCGGATCGTGTCGGCCGCGATCCGCTCGTAGACGTCGGCCGGGAGCACCTGGTCGCCCGTCACCCCGAGGAGCATCAGCCCGAGTCCGTCGTTGCCCTCCGGCAACTCACCCCGGTAGGTGGGCCGCTCGACCCCCTTCTCGGCGAAGATCCGTGCGATCGTGTCTTCGACTTCGGCCTCCAGCCCCTCGGCCCGGATGTACTTCTCGCACTGCTGGTCGATGGCCGCATTCATGAAGTAGGCCGTCAGCATCGGTGCGGGACCGTTGATCGTCATCGATACCGACGTCTTCGGGTCGGCGAGGTCGAAGCCGGAGTAGAGCTTCTTGGCGTCGTCGAGACAGCAGACCGACACCCCCGCGTTGCCGATCTTGCCCATGATGTCGGGACGGGTGGCCGGGTCGCGACCGTAGAGTGTCACCGAGTCGAAGGCGGTGGAAAGACGGGCGGCCGGCTGCCCCAGCGAGAGGTAGTGAAACCGCCGGTTCGTTCGCTCGGGGCCGCCTTCACCGGCGAACATCCGCGTGGGATCCTCGCCCTCCCGCTTGAAGGGGAAGACACCGGCCGCGTAGGGAAACGCCCCCGGAACGTTTTCCTGGAGGAGCCAGCGCAGGGTGTCGCCCCACCCCCGGAAGTTCGGGAGCGCGACCCGCGGGACGTCCTGGTTGGACAGGCTCCGGGTGGTGGTGGGCACCCGGATCTCCCTCCCTCGCACCTCGTAGACGTACTCCTCCCCGGCGTAGCTCTCGCGCAGCTCCGGCCACCCGTCGAGTGCCTCGCGGGCGGGAGCGTCGAGCGCCCGGCGGAGCGCGTCGCCTTGCTCCATGAGGTCCGCGATCGTCCGGTCGGCGCCTTCCTCGTCACCATCGCGGGACGAGCGCACGATCTCGAGGGTCTCTTCCACCGCCTGGAGGCGGTGGGCGATGCGGCTCTGCTCCTCGGCCCATTCGTCGTACTCCCGCACCGTTTCGGCGATCTCGGCGAGGTAGCGGGTGCGCTGGGGGGGGATGATGTGGATCTTCTCCGACTCCGTCACCTCGGGGACCTCCCCCCGATGGGCCCACGCCGCTCCCCCCTTCGTCGCCACGGCGTTCATGACCATCCGGTAGAGGCGGGTCGTGCCAGGGTCGTTGAACTGCGACGCGATCGTGCCGACGACGGGCATCTGCTCCACGGGGGTCTCGAAGGCCTTCCGGTTGCGCTGCACCTGCTTGCGCACATCGCGCAGCGCGTCGGCCGATCCCCTCTTGTCGAACTTGTTCAGCGCCACCACGTCGGCGAAGTCGAGCATGTCGATCTTCTCGAGCTGCGTGGCGGCCCCGTACTCCGGTGTCATCACGTAGAGCGCGACGTCGGCGTGGTCGACGATCTCCGTTCCGGACTGCCCGATCCCCGAGCTCTCCAGGATGATCAGGTCGAAGCCGGCCTGCTTGAGGATCGCGATCGCGTCGTCGACATGGCCCGAGAGCGCGAGGTGCGCCTGTCGGGTGGCCAGGGAGCGCATGTAGACGCGCGGGTTGTGGATCGAATTCATCCGGATCCGGTCGCCGAGGAGCGCCCCTCCGGAGCGTCGCTTCGAGGGGTCGACCGAGAGGATGGCGAGCGTGCGGTCCTCGAAGTCGAGGAGGAAGCGCCGCACCAGCTCGTCGACGAGGGAGGACTTCCCCGCTCCCCCCGTCCCCGTGATCCCGAGAACGGGCACCGGGCGGGTGTCGGCCTCGGCCCGGATCGCGTCCAGGATGTCGGCGTGCTTCGACGAGAAGTTCTCGGCGGCCGAGATCATCCGGGCGATCGCGCGGGCGTCGCCCTTGCGTACCCCTTGCAGCTCGGCCTCGGTGACCTCGTCGCCGACCGGAACGTCCGAGCGGCGCAGCAGGTCGTCGATCATCCCCTGGAGTCCCAGGGCACGGCCGTCATCGGGGGAATAGATCCGCTCGATCCCGTAGCTCTGCAGTTCCGCGATCTCGTCGGGAAGGATCACCCCGCCCCCCCCGGCGAAGATGCGGATCTCGCCCCGACCGAGTTCCTCCAGGCGGTCATGCATGTACTTCAGATACTCGACATGTCCCCCCTGATACGACGTCATGGCAATCGCCTGGGCGTCTTCCTGGATGGCGCACTGCACCACCTCGTCGACCGAACGGTCGTGACCCAGGTGGATCACCTCGGCCCCAGTCGCCTGGATGATGCGGCGCATGATGTTGATCGCCACGTCGTGCCCGTCGAAGAGTGACGCGGCAGTGACCACCCGGACGGGATTCTGCGGGCGGAAGGGGTTCTCGGCAGCGGACTTGCGGGGGGCGGCGGGCTGCGGAGGCGTGGCGTTCAGCGTCGTCATCGGAGCTCCGGGGTGGATATCATGAACTTGAAGGAATCTAGTGAAGTCCGCAGGCCGAAGCGATGCCGGGTGGGGGGTGGGGGAATCAGATGTGCCGCCGAAAGAGGAAGACGGTGGGGGCGACCTGCTCGAGGTCCCACGCCCACCGCCGCTCGATCCACACGAAGGTTTCGGGGCGGTAGAAGGCGACATGGGTGGGATCGCGCCGATACCACCATCCGCGGAACGCATCGTCGTCGACGAGGGGGCGGGTCATGACCGCGAGGATCCCGCCGGGACGGAGAAGGCGGTGGAGGGTATCGAACTCCTCGCCCGGCTCGAAGAAGTGTTCGGCCGTCTCGGTGCACGTCACGAAGTCCCACTGCCGGACAAGGACGGTGCGGTCCGGGGCAAAGAAGGGGTCCCAGAGCCGGGTGGGGTGCCCCGCCTCGGCGAGCATCACCGAGAGGGTCGGCCCCGGGCCCGAGCCGTAGTCGAGTCCCGCGGCTCCAGGCGCCAGCCGCGCGATGAGGGGGGCTGCCAACCGGTCGAGGAAGGCACGGTAGCCGGGGTCGTCGGGCGTATTCTCGTGCGTGAGATAGCGGGTCCGCTCCGCCTCGGGCCCCAGCCGGAGGGCCGGATCGAGAAAGGTGAGCATGCACCGCGGGCAGCGGAGGTAGCGGCGACGATCGACCGTGGCGAACGGGCGAGCAGCCGCCCCACAGAGAACGCAGCGCACGCCTTCCCGGAGCCATCGACCGCTCCCGGTGTAGGAAGCGGAGTTCCGTTCTTCCCCCCGGGTTTCATCCGAGGACGACTCATGCCCATCCGTCATCGCTTCGCGATCCGATTTCTCGTTGTTGCACTCCCCGCCCTCTTCGCGGCGGGCTGCGACGATTCCCCGACCGAGCCCGAAGGCATTCCGATCGCGGAGGTCATCGGCTCGTATGACCTGACCACCCTCACCTTCGATCCCCAGGGCAGCCTTCCCGAGAGTGATGTCCGGGCGCGGCTGGGGGCAGACAACGTCCAGCTGATCCTGGCGTCCAACCGCAGCGCGCAGATTGTCTACCAGGATCCGCTCTCCGGACTCTTCACCACGATCACCGCGACGTTCCGCACCACCGCGACCGGCGTACGCATCGACTTCAACTCCGGCTCGCCGTACCGGCAGCTCCTGCTCTCGCGGCAGATGGAGTTCACCCGCTCCGGCGCCTCGCTCACCTTCGCGGGGGATTCCCCCGACGGCGTGGCGCGCGACCGGCTGATCGAGCTGGTGCCCGACTTCGAGGGGGAACAGCTCCTCGACCCGACGCCCGGCACCCTCCAGGTGACCTTCACCCGGGAGTCCGACTGACCTCGGGGCGCGTCCCCCGCGGCGCCCTTCCGGGCCGCGGGGACGCCTTGCCCCCCGAAGGATTCCCGAACATCTTCCCCTCGCCATGAGCGAGCGTACCGAAATCACCACACCCGAGGCGCTGGTCGAGGACGACCAGGTCGAGCCGTCGCTGCGCCCGCAGCGGCTGGCCGAGTTCATCGGGCAGACGAAGGTGCGTGAGGCGCTGGGGATCGCGGTGGAGGCCGCAAGCGCCCGGCGCGAGCCCCTCGATCACCTGCTCTTTCACGGTCCACCGGGGCTGGGCAAGACGACCCTTGCGAGCCTCATGGCGCGCGAGCTCGGTGTCAACATCAAGACGACGTCGGGCCCGGTGCTCGAGAAACCCGCCGACCTCGTGGGGATCCTCACCAACCAGCGTGAGCGCGACATCCTCTTCATCGACGAGATCCATCGGCTGCGTCCCATCATCGAGGAGTTTCTCTACCCCGCGATGGAGGACTGGCAGGTCGACATCCGCCTCTCGGACGGCCCCCGCGCCCAGACGATGACGATGAAGATCGAGCCCTTCACCCTCATCGGGGCCACCACCCGCTTCGGACTTCTCACGGCCCCGATGCGCGCGCGGTTCGGCATCGTCCAGCGACTTCACTTCTACCCTCCTTCCGAACTGACCACCATCGTGCGGCGCTCGGCCGAGATCCTGGGGGTCGAGACGACCGCCGAGGGGGCGGCCGAGGTCGCGCGGAGAGCCCGGGGGACTCCGCGGGTGGCGAACCGCCTCCTGCGCCGGGTTCGGGACTACGCCGAGGTGCGTGCAGACGGGCGTATCGACGGCGAGGTGGCCCGGGCGGCGCTGGAACTTCTCGACGTCGACGAGTACGGACTCGACGAGATGGATACCCGGGTGCTGCGGGCGCTCATCGAGACTTTCGAAGGGGGGCCGGTCGGCGTGAACTCGCTGGCGGTGGCCCTCGGCGAAGACGCCGCCACCCTCGAAGAGGTCTACGAGCCGTTCCTCATCCAGGAGGGCTACCTCATGCGGACCCCGCGCGGTCGTGCCGCGACGGCGAAGGCCTACCGGCGCCTGGGGTTCACGCCTCCCCCCGGGGCGAGCGCGGCGCAGGCGACCTTCTTCGACGACGGGCAGTGACGGGAGCGAGGACTCCGGGCGGGGCCCACGAGGGTGCGCCGGGAGAGACGATGGCCGACTACGACTACCCTCTTCCGCCCGGCCGCATCGCGTCGACCCCGGCCGAGCGGCGTGACGACGCCCGCCTCCTCGTCGTCGCGCGGGAGTCGGGCGTCGTCGACCATCGTCGATTCCGCGACCTCGACCGCCTGATCGCGCCCGGTGACCTTCTCGTCGTGAACGAGAGCCGCGTGCTCCCCGCCCGGCTGGTCGGGCAGAGGGCGAGCGGCGCCGAGGCCGAAGTCCTCCTCCTGCGGCCGGCCCCGGCCGAGGCGTCGGGAGTCGACGGGGCGGGCGCCGTCGCCGGGGTGGACGACGCCACCCTCTGGGAAGCCCTCGTGCGCCCGGGGCGCAAACTCCGCCCGGGCCGCGTGCTGCGGGTGGCCCCCGACCTCGAGGTCGAGATCGTGGGGCCGGCCCCCGGCGGCGGACGCACGGTGCGACTCCTCACCCCGCTCCCCGTGGCGGAAGCGCTCGCCCGTCACGGGCACATGCCGCTTCCTCCCTACATCGACCGCCCGGACACCCCGGCCGATCGACGCCGCTACCAGACGGTCTATGCCCGCACTCCGGGGTCGGTCGCTGCCCCCACGGCGGGACTCCACTTCACCGACGCCCTCCTCGCGCGGCTCGAGGCGAAGGGGGTCGAGCGGGCGAGTCTCTCCCTCCACGTGGGGATCGGCACCTTCCGTCCGGTCGAGACCGACGACCCCGCCGAGCATCCGATGCACGCGGAGGTCTACCACGTGCCCGGGGCCACGGCCGAGGCAGTGGCGGCAGCGCGGGCGCGCGGGGGGCGGATCTGGGCGGTGGGCACCACGGTGGTGCGCACCCTCGAGGCGGTGGCCGACGCCGAGGGCCGCCTCCACCCCGGCTCGGGGACGACCGACCTCTTCATCCGGCCGCCCTATTCCTTCCGGGTGGTCGACGGGCTGATCACGAACTTCCATCTTCCCCGTTCGACCCTCCTCATGCTCGTCGCGGCCCTGGCCGGTCGCACGACCGTCCTCGAGGCCTACGAGACCGCGGTCCGGGAGGGGTATCGCTTCTACAGTTATGGGGACGCCATGGTGGTGCTCCCCGACCGACCTCCACCCCTGCCTGAATCATGAGAACGGCCCTGCTTCTCCCGATCGGTGTTGGAGTTCTGCTGCTCGCCTCGTGCGGGGGCGACGCCGATTCCTCCTCCGCCGAAGCGGAGACCTCCACGGCGGAGTTCCCCCCCGCTCCCACCGCCGATCAGCTCGCCCGGGCGCGGGTGCGCCTGGAATCGCTGGACGGGCTGGAGGTCGACCTGGTCGACGGCGTGGGCCAGGGGCAGATGGGCGAGCAGATCACCCTCCTCGCCGCCTACCATGGCGTCGGTGATTTCGACGGCGACGGCGTTCCCGAGACGGCCGTGCTCGTTGCGAGCGAGCCCGGGGGGTCGGGGGTCTTCACGCACCTCGTCGCCTTCCGCGGCGGGCCCGACGGCCCGGAGCAGGTCGCCGAGATGCTCCTGGGCGACCGCCAGCAGTTCCACCACTTCGAGGCCGTGGCCGACTCCCTCGTCATGGAGTTGACGACGCACGCACCGGGCGACGCGATGTGCTGCCCCACCCGGAGGGCGCGACAGGTCTACCGGATCCGCGACGGTGCCTGGAGGATCTGGAGAGACAACACCCTGACCGATGCCCCCTCGGGCGACGACGGGGCGGTGCAGCGGGACTCCGCGCGCCCCCCCGAGGGCGGGGCCCGGTCGGTGAGCCGCTGAGGCATGTTCGGATTCGACCTGGAAGCCACCGAAGGGGCGGCGCGGGCGGGCACTCTCCACACGCCCCGCGGCGCGGTGCCCACGCCGGTCTTCATGCCGGTGGGGACGCTGGGCGCCGTCAAGCACGTCGCGCCGGGCGAGCTGCTCGATCTCGGGGCCCGCATGGTGCTCGCCAACACCTACCACCTCTACCTCCGCCCGGGGCACGAGCTGGTGCGCGAGCTGGGAGGACTGCACGCCTTCATGCGGTGGGACGGTCCGATCCTCACCGACTCGGGTGTTTTCCAGGTCTTCTCACTGGCGCACACCCGCACCGTCGACGACGACGGGGTGGAGTTCCGGAGCCACATCGACGGCTCGACCCACCGCTTCACCCCCGAACTCGTGATGGAGATCGAGCGCACGCTGGGCGCCGACGTCATCATGGCGTTCGACGAGTGCCCGCCGACGCTGAGCG
>CAYORZ010000087.1:0-5904 GCA_964406485.1 uncultured Gemmatimonadaceae bacterium
GCGTACCGACCCCGAACCCGGTTCCGACCAGCGAAAGGGCGAGTCCGTCACGCAACCTGTCGATCCCCGCAACCGCGTCGTCGCCTTCGGCCCCGTAGTGCCCCCGCAGGATGCCGACCTGGGGGTGCGGAAGTCCGAGCTCGGCACAGAGGGGGACGACGTCGCGCTGCTCGTCGACGTTCATGTCGCCACCGGTCCCGTAGTGCGCCCCGATGTGCGGCGCCATCGCCCGGAACCACCGCCGAAGCACTCCGTCGCGCCGGGGGTCGCGCGGGTCGAAGTCGATTCCCGACTTTCCGCCGCCGATCGGGGGTCCCGAGAAGGCGAATTTCAGTTCCATTGTCTTGGCCAGGTAGACCACCTCCTCCTGCGTGACGCCGGCGCGCATGCGCGTGCCTCCCCCGGCGGCGCCGCCGGCCAGCGAGTTCAGCACCAGCCAGCCGCGAGCCGGGGTCTCGGCGTCGTGCCACTCGACGACGAGCCGGGGCAGGGTGGAGAGGTAGGCCTGATATCGGTTCCAGATGGCGTCCATGATTGCGGCGCTGAGGGAAGGGATCGGGGCGATCCCGCCGTCGGGGAGCGTCAGCATTGTGCCCCTTCACGGGCGGATCCTGCAACCGGACGGGCCGGAGTGGCGCGCGGCCGGCTCCGGTGCGATCGTGTCGTCTTCTCGCACCGCATCAGGAGCCGCGCATGGAGACCCCCCGCTACGAAGAATTCACCGCGATGGCCCCGTGGGCCCGGACGGTCACCTGGGCGGCGATTGCCTTCGGTGTCTGGGCGGTTCTCCGCCAGGGCCCGGGCGGGGGGGTCACGCCGGGGCTGATCGCATCCGGGATGCTCGCCGTGGGACTCCTCCTGGAGGTCGTGCTCGGCGGACTTCGCGTCCGCCTCCACGCCGACCGGGTCGAGGTGTCGTTCGGACGGGCAGGGTGGATCCGGAAGCGGGTCCCCTACCGCGAGATTGTGGCGATCGAGCCCGTCACCTACCGCCCCCTCCGGGATTTCGGCGGGTGGGGAATACGGGGCTTCGGCCCCCGCCAGGCGTGGACAGCTCGGGGCAACCGGGCGCTGGTGCTGTATCTGGTCGACGGATCCGTCGTCTACATCGGCTCGCAGGACCCCGAACGGTTGGCGGAGCGGATGCGGTGGGCCGCGGGTCAGCGGTGGGACCCTCCCGCGCCGGCAGGGTAGCCGGCTACACCCGTTCGATCACCATCGCGAAGCCGAGCCCACCCGCCGCACAGACCGTCAGGAGTCCCAACTCGACATCGCGGCGGTGCATCTCGTGCACGAGGGTCATGGTGACCCGCCCTCCGGTCGCCCCGAAGGGGTGCCCGAGCGCGATCGAGCCGCCCATCACGTTGATGCGGTCCGGGTCGGGGTGGCCGATCTTCGCGGCACGGTTCAGCCGTTCCCGGGCGATGCGGTCGCTGTCGAGCCACTGCAGATTCGAGAGGACCTGGGCGGCGAAGGCCTCGTGCATCTCCATGAGCCCGATGTCGGCCATGGTGACCCCGGCGCGGTCGAGGGCCACGGGGGTCGCGAGGACGGGACCCTGGAGAAGCTGGTCGCCCGGGTCGAGGGCGGCCGTGGCGTAGCTGCGGATCCGGCCCAGGATCGGAAGTCCGTCGGCCCGCGCCCGCTCCTCGCTCATGAGGAGGACGGCCGAGGCGCCATCGGTCAGGGGCGAGGCATTGCCGGCCGTGACCGTGCCGTGCCGCCGATCGAAGACCGGCGAGAGGGCAGCGAGCTTCTCGGCCGACGTGTCGGTGCGGATCCCGTTGTCACGATCGACCACCTCGGTGAAGTCCGGGGGCACGTAGACGCGGGCGATCTCGGCCGTGAGACGTCCGTCTTCGGTGCCCGCGGCGGCGCGTTCGTGCGAACGGAGCGCCCAGGCATCCTGCGCTGCCCGCGAGATGCCGTTTTCCTTCGCCATGCGCTCGGCAGACTCGCCCATCGTCTCGCCCGTCGTCGGTTCGGCGATCTGGGGCTGCTGCGGCACGAGGTCCTTCGGCCGCACCCCCGCAAGCGTCTTCAGCCGGGCCGAGGCCGAGCGGGCCTTCGACAGCTGTACCAGGGTCTGCGAGAGGCGGTCCGAGACGAGGATCGGCACGTGCGAGAGCGACTCGGCTCCCCCCGCGATCACGGCGTCCGCGTACCCGACCTCGATCAGATTGGCCGCATCGGCGATCGCCTGGTTCGCCGTGGCGCAGGCGCGCGAGACCGTGGTGGCCGGGACCGACATCGGGAGCGTGGCGAGGCCCACCTCCCGGGCGATATTGGGCGCGCGGGGGTCGTGGACCACCGTGCCGTAGATGAGCTGGTCGATCGAAGCGCCCTCGACCCCGCTCCGGTCGAGCAACTCGCGGACGGCGATCGCGCCCAGGTCGATGGCCGTGAGGTGCCGAAACACGGTCCCGGCCCGGGTGAAAGGGGTCCGGACTCCGGCGACGATCACCGCGCGCATGGACGTGCTCCTCGCTGAGGGGATGGCCCCGACCTCTACCCCCGGCAGCCTCGTTGCGGTTCCCCCCCCTCGCACCAGACGGGGGAAGCGGATACCCTGTGAGCATGCCCACCGAACGCACCGACATCGCCCTCCAACCTGCGGGCGAAGACGACATCCCGGCCATGGCCGCCCTCTGGGCCGAGGCCTTCCCCGAGAAGCCGGCCGAGCGCCGCAATCGTGAACTCCGCGAAGGGCTCACCTTCGGCGAACTCAGCGACTGCTGGGTCGTCGAGATCGATGGGCGGCTGGCAGGCGCCCTCCGCACCTACCGCCTCACCACGCATCTCTGGGGCCACGCGCTCCCCACCATGGGCCTCGCCGGGGTGGCTGTCGCCCCCGACTTCCGACGTCGCGGCATCGGTCGCCGGATGTGTGTCGAGGCGCTCCGCATCGCTCGCGAGCGGGGCGACGTCCTGAGCACGCTCTTCCCCTTCCGCACTTCCTTCTACCGGGACCTCGGCTACACGCTGGCAGGCGAGCTCCACCGCTATCGCTTCCGACCCGACGAGCTGGCCATGTATCCCGGATGGGACCGCGTCGTGCGTGCCCCGCGGACCGGATGGGCCGAGGCGCAGGAGATCTACGCCCGGGTGGCAGCCACCTCCAACGGACTCCTGGCGCGCTCGGAGCGGATGTGGTCGCATCGGGACCGCGAGGGCACCTACCTCTACCTTCACCGCGACCCTCGCGGCCGCGCGACCGGCTACGTGATGGTGCGGGGGCGTGGGGGTCCCCCGGAGCGTTCGCGCCTGCGGGTGCTCGAACTCGTGGCCGAGGAGCGGGAGGCGTATCTGGGGCTTCTGGGTTGGCTTTCCGTTCAGCGGGACCAGTGGGGACGCATCGTCTACGACGCCCTCCCCGGCGAGCACTTCCACCGCCGCCTCACCCATCCGCGTACCGCGTCGTCGGTCGCGAGCCGGGGACTCTGGTTCCATTCGGCCGCGATCCTGCGCGGGCCCATGCTCCGGATCGTCAACCTCGAGGCGCTTCTGGCCCTGGGCACTCCCGACGGCGAGCCCCCGGGGGGGCGTCCGGCAGAGTGGCAGGAGCCGGTGCAGGTGCGCGACAGTCAGCTTCTCGAGAACCAGGGGCAGTGGCGGGGAGGCGAGCGGATCGAGGAGTCGCTCTCGCCCTCGAGGGTCGGGGTCCACTCGATCGGAGAGCTCACGGGACTCCTTCTCGACGGGCAGCTCCCCGGACAGCCGGTGCCCCCCGAGGGGTGGGCGCCGAACCTGGGCTTGCGCGACCTGCGGCTTCTCGACGAGTTCTGAGCAGCCGCGAGGGCGCAGCGGGCGCGGTTCGGCTGCCGCAGGCCAAGCGCCCGGGTCGCGGACGATGGAGGGCGGCCGTGGGGGGTCCGTGGCCCCCGGCTCGGCGCTGGTGTATCGTTCACCAATGACGAAATCACGGAAGGTCCCGGCCGTCACCTTCGACGTCTCGATCCCGCGGTATCTGCTCGCGAAGAGTGTAGGGCGCGTGAGTGATGCAGTGCTGTACGGGGCTCTGAGCGGGGTCGCCCTCGAGCAGCGGGACCCCGTGCCGCTCCCGGGTGGGGAGTGGGTGCGGCTCGAGGTGATCCACGCCGGGATCTGCGGCACCGATATCGGCAACCTCACCTACGCAGCGAGCCCGGCGATGGAGCCCTTCGGCTCATTTCCCGCCGTGCTGGGCCACGAGATCCTGGGACGGGTGGTCGAGGTGGGCGCCGAGGTGCGCGACCTCGCGCCGGGAGAACGCATGGCCGTCGATCCCTTCGTCCATTGTCGTGTGCGGGGGTGGCCGCCCGATGCCTGGTGCCGCTCCTGCGTTGGCGGCCGCCACGCCACCTGCGAACGGGCCGGCGACGAAGGACCGCTGGTCGTCGGCGGCGCCCCCTTCGCCCCGGGCACGATCCAGGGGTATCACCGCTCGCTTCCGGGCGGGTGGAGCAGTGAAGTCATCGCCCATCGTTCGCAACTCTTTCCGGTTGCCGATGCGCTCCCCGATCGCGCGGCCGCACTGATCGAGCCGCTGGCGATCGGGATGCACGCCGTCCTCAACACGCCGATCACCGACCCGGGTGCTCCTGCCCTGGTGCTCGGCAGCGGACCCATCGCCCTGGCCACCATCTGGGCGCTGCGGGCCACCGGATTCCGCGGCGAGATCATCGGGCAGATCAAGCGCGACCACGAGGCGACGCTGGCCCGCGCACTGGGAGCCGACACGGTCGTGCAGCCGGGCGACGAGGCGCGCGACGCCATGGTGGCCACGGGGGCGTCGGCCTACATGCCGCTGGTGGGGGACGAGGTGTGGGCGGGCGGCGGCTTCCCGCTGATCTTCGATTGCGTGGGGAGCGGTCAGACGCTCGCGCAATCGCTGCGGTACGCTTCACCGCGCGGGCAGATCGTGATGCTCGGCTGCGCCGCCGAGCTGAAGAAGGTGGATCTCACCTTCGTCTGGGCCCGCGAGGTGGAGGTGAGGGGCTTCACCGGCTACGGCCGCGAGCGTTTCCGGGGTGAGGAACGCCACACCTTCGAGATCACCCACGACCTGCTGATCGAGAGCGGCGCCCCTGTCGAGCGCATGGTGACCCATGTCTTCCCGCTCGCCGAAGTCCGCCACGCCCTGCGGGTGGCGGGCAACCGTCGCCGCTGGAATTCGGTCAAGGTGCTCCTGGAGCCGTAGCGCGCACGGCGCTGTCCTTTCCGGGGAGCACACGTTCACCGGGGTCGATCGAGCGACGCTCAGAGGGGGAGCCGCAGCACCCCGGGGTGCACCCGGCTGGCGGGGGCGGCACCGTCGACCACCACACCCTCGATCCGCAGCAGCGCGGCCTTGCGGTGGAGGCCCCCGCTGTAGCCGTGGAGGGCGCCACCGGATCCGACCACCCGGTGGCAGGGGATCACGATCGCGACGGGATTGGCGCCCACCGCCTGCCCCACCGCGCGGGCACCGGCGGGCCCGAGGCCGAGGTCGCGCGCGACGTCACCATAGGTGATCACCCGGCCGTACGGGATCTTCTGCAGGCGCTCCAGCACTCGATGCTGGAAGTTTGTGATGGCGCCGAGGTCGAGGGCGAGATCGAAGGTGCGGAGGGTGCCCGCGAAGTAGGCCTGCAGCGCCTCGAGGCAATCGCGCACGATCGGAGGCGCAGGCTCGTTCGAGGTCGCCTCACCGGGATATGCGAGGTCGGGGCCGGCCCGAAAATCGAGGCGCCGCAGTCCCCGCCCGGTCGTCCACAGTTTGACGGTACCGACCGGGGTGCCGGGGAGCTGTGCCGAAAACACCGGGGTGCCGGCCACCTCACGCACTCCCGTTGTCGGGCGTGGGGGCCTCCTCCTTCAGCGCCGCCTTGAGGGCATCGAAGCCGAGAAGGGCGCACCGCACCCGTACCGGAAACTTCGCCACCC
>CAYORZ010000087.1:6004-7066 GCA_964406485.1 uncultured Gemmatimonadaceae bacterium
AGGGCATCGAAGCCGAGAAGGGCGCACCGCACCCGTACCGGAAACTTCGCCACCCCCGCCAAGGCCCGCAGGTCGCCCAACGATCGGTCGCGGGCCACCTCGGCGTCGCCGTGCATCAGGCGGGTGAAGCGGTGCGCGAGTTCGAGGGCGTCGGCGACCGGTGCGCCCGCGATCTGCTGCGTCATCATCGAGACCGAGGCTTGCGAGATCGAACACCCCCGGCCGGTGAACCCCACGGCATCGACCACACCGTCGCTGACCCGCAGCTGGAGCCGCACCTCGTCGCCGCAGGTGGGGTTGCGCACATGGGCGTCGGCCGTGGCACCGTCCACTTCGCCCCGATTGCGGGGGTGCTTGTGGTGCTCGAGAATGAGCTGCTGGTAGAGCGAACTGAGCTGTGGAGTCTCCATGGCATCCCGAATGTAGGGAGTGGACTCGCCGGGCGCGACACAGGGCGCGGATGGGGCGGCCGTTCGCCGTGTCCGCAGCGCGGTCGGAGCGCCGCGGCCCGCCGAAGGCTCAGCCGAAGATGTCGCGCACCCCCCCGAGTCCCTCGATCAGTCGGTCGACATCATCGCGGGTGTTGTAGAGGTAGAACGAGGCACGGACGGTTGCCGGGGTGTCGTACCGCTGCATGACCAGTTGGGCGCAGTGATGGCCGGCGCGGATCGCGACCCCCCGCATGTCGAGGATCGTGGCGACGTCATGCGGATGGGCGTCGTCCATGCTGAACGAGACGACCCCGGAGCGGGCCTCGGGATCGGCGGGCCCGAAGATCCGCACTCCGCCGAACTCCTGCAGCCGCTCGATCGTGTATGCCGCGAGCGCCTGCTCGTGGGCGAGCACGTCCCGGCGGTCGAATCCGTCCAGCCACTCGACGGCCGCCGCCAGCCCGACGGCGCCCGCGATGTGGGGAGTGCCCGCCTCGAACTTGTGCGGCAGCTGGGCCCAGGTGCTCCCCTCCCGACGCACCTCGTCGATCATCTCGCCGCCCCCCTGGAAGGGCGGCATGGCTTCGAGCACCTCGGCCCGACCCCAGAGCACGCCGACGCCGGTGGGTCC
>CAYORZ010000088.1:0-3025 GCA_964406485.1 uncultured Gemmatimonadaceae bacterium
CCGGGCGCGGTTGCGGCGCAGGGCTGACGTCGGCGTCGCTCCGGCCCGACTGCAGCGCCTTCCGGTTGGCCGCCCGCAGCACTTCCTCGAGGTCGAGCCCGAGGGACGCCGCCAGCGTCTCGACCGTTCCCAGCGCCCCCCGCACACGCTGGTTGGCGGCGTTGGCCACCCCGTCGCCGTCGCCCCCGTCCATGACGACGAGGCGATCGATCTCCGTCCCATTCACCGCATCGACCGCGGTGGTCAGGAGTTCGGGGAGCTTCTCGGCGAGGAAGACGGCGAAGGCCTGCTCTCCCCCCTGCTGGACTTCGGCGTAGAGCCGGCGCAACACCTCGACCTGCGCCTTCCCCCGTTCCAGGATCGGTGCCGCCTCGGCCTCGGCTGCTGCCTTGCGCGCCTCGCGGTCGGCGAGCGCCGGCTCGATGACGTCGGCGCGCAGCCGCTCCTGCTCCCGCTCGACCCGTCGCTGTTCGAGTTCCCGCTGCGCCTCGACCTCGGCCTGTTCCGCCTTCACCCGGGCGGTCCGCTCCGCGATCTCTCCCGACTCGTCGAGCTGCGCCTGGCGCACGCGGAGAAGGTTCTGTGCCTCGGCCACCGTGACGGCGGTCTCGGCCTCGCGCACCTCGGCCCGCTTCCGGGCTTCGGCCTGCGCCTCGCGGGTGTCGGCCTCGGCGTTGGCCTCGGCGATCTCGGCCTCGCGCACGGCCTCGGCCGCCTTCTTCCGCCCGATCGCCTCCAGATACCCGCGTTCGTCGCTGACATTCTGGATCTTCAGCACGTCGAGGTGGAAGCCGAGCGCCGCCAGATCCTCACCGGCGTCCTCGGCGAGCGCCTTCGCGAAGCCCAGCCGGTCCTCGTTCACCGCTTCCGGGGTGAGGGTCGCGAGGACTCCTCGCAGGTTCCCCATGAGGGTGTCCTTGGCCATCGCCTGGATCTCGATGTCGGTCTTTCCCAGAAGCCGTTCCACCGCGTTGTTGAAGGTGCTCTGCGGCTCCGAGGCGATCTTCACATTGGCGATCGCCTCGACGTTGAGGGGAATGTTGCCCTTCGAGAAGGCGTTCTTCACCGAGATCTCGATCGGGAAGGTCTCCAGACTCACGTGCTGGACCGATTCGACGATCGGGATCCGGAGGGTGCGACCGCCGATCACCGACCGGTACCCGATCCGCTGCCCGCTCTCCAGAAGTCGGTTCCGCCCCGTGATCACCGCGGCGCGGTTGGGCGGGACGATCACGATGAGGGCCTTGACGGTCGCCACCGCGACGAGGGCCGCCACAAGGACGACCACGGCGACAACGACCGCTGCGATCAACGTCTCGGTTCCCATGGAACTGCTCCGGAATGGGTCGGTCGGGACCGACGGGGGAGTGAGGGCGCCGCATCCGTCGGGGGAGCGCGGTGCGGCCCCGTTGCTGGTACGGGGGGGCGGCGGGGGTCCTTCATGCGTTCTGCACCGGGTCCACCTCTTCGTCGTCGAGGTGGAGGGGGGCCACACGGGCGATTCCTCCCTCCATCTCGACCACCACCACATGGACCCACCCCGTGGGGTCTTCATCGCCGCGACCGTGGGGGAGCGCGCGGAGGGCGAAGCGGCGCCCGCCCCGTTCGACCATCACCGTCCCCGGACGGAGGGCGTCGAGGGGGAGGGTGACCACGCCCGCGAGACCGACGAGGGCGGCGTCGTCCTGGTGGTCACCCGACGAGGTGCGCACGAGGTAGTGGAAGACCAGGCTGACCAGGAGTCCCGCCGCGAAGCCGCCCACGACCGAGAAGGCCAGCGTCGTGAGGGCGCCGATGCCCAGCAGACTCAGGATGGTTCCGGTCGCCCCGAAGCCGAAGAGCGCATACACGACGGTGCGGATCGAGAAGATCCGGCTTGCTGCGTCGGTGTCGCTGTCGATGGCTCCATCGAAGGCCTCACCGTCGAAGTCGACGTCGCCGCCGAGATCCAGGTCGAGACCCCCGTCGAGATCCACGTCGCCTTCCCCCCCGCCTCCGAAGAGGGAGAGGAGGAGGAAGCCGCCGCCCACGATCAGCGAGAAGAGGTAGAGTGCAAGCATGGGTCCCCCCAACATACAGCACTTCGGGGGGCGCCGCAGCAGCACTTGCGGGCGCGCCCCTCCTGCATTGACCGAAACCCCCATGCGGCGTAACTTTACAGGCTGTATCCGCTCGGCTTCAGAGGTGTGAATCCCCGCGCTCACTCCCACCCGCCGCGGCCCTTCACCCCTCCGGATCGCTCCAGGACCATCGTGCCATGCTGAAGGTCGGTATCGTGGGACTCCCCAATGTGGGAAAGTCCTCTCTCTTCAACGCGCTCACCGCCGCCGGCGCTCCGTCCGAGAACTACCCCTTCTGTACCGTCGACCCGAACGTCGGCACCGTCGAGGTCCCCGACCCGCGGCTCCTGACGATCCACCGCCTCACGGGATCGAAGCGGATCGTTCCCACCGTGATGCAGTTCGTCGACATCGCGGGGCTGGTCAAGGGGGCATCGGAAGGGGAGGGACTCGGCAACCAGTTCCTCGCCAACATCCGCGAGGTCGACGCGATCGCCCACGTGCTGCGCTGCTTCGACGACGTCGACATCACCCACGTGCTCGGCGATGTCGACCCGGTGCGCGACCGTGAGGTGGTCGAGACCGAGCTGGCGCTGGCCGACCTCGAGATGGTCGAACGGCGGCTCGAACGGGTCGGAAAGAAGGCGAAGAGTGGCGAGAAGGAGGCGATCGCCGAGCAGGCCGTCCTCCAGAAGGTCCACGGGGCGCTCAGCGAGGGGAGGGCGGTGCGGACTCTCGACTTCTCGGCCGAGGAGCAGGCGATCCTGCGCACCGTCCAGCTCCTCACCGCCAAGCCGGTACTGTACGTCGCCAACGTGGCCGAAAGCGACCTCCCCGAGGGCGAGAACACGCATGTGCGCGCCCTTCGCGACTCGATCGAGGCCGACGATGCCGGGGAACTGGTCGTGATCTGTTCCGCGATCGAAGCCGAGTTGAGTGAACTCGAGCCGGACGAGAAGGCGGAG
>CAYORZ010000088.1:3035-7037 GCA_964406485.1 uncultured Gemmatimonadaceae bacterium
GACTCGAGGAGCCGGGGCTCGATCGGCTGATCCGGGCCGCCTACACCCTCCTCGGGCTCCTCACCTTCTTCACGACGGGCGAAACGGAGTCCCGCGCCTGGACGACGCGAAGCGGCTCGACGGCTCCCGAGGCCGCCGGGGTGATCCACTCCGACTTCCAGCGGGGCTTCATCCGCGCCGAGACGGTCGCGTTCGACACCTTCCGGGAAGTCGGCTCGTGGAAGGAGGCGCGTGACCGCGGACTCCTCCGCAGCGAAGGGAAGGAGTACCGGGTGGCCGACGGCGATATCATGCTCTTCCGCTTCAACGTGTAGGCTCGGGGAAACGGGTCGTCCCACTTCCACAACTCCCCCGTCGCGCCTATCTTGTCAGGCTCGACACTGATCCCGCTCCCCCGCCCGGACGCTTCGCAGGTGGCCGGCCGCCGAGGGGGCCCGTACGACTCCGAAACGGACCGAGGGAAGCATGCGGCTCTATGAAGTGGTCTACATCTTCGACGCGACGCTGGAGCAGGACGCCGTCGACGCGAAGCTCGAGCGGTTCCATTCCATCCTGACGGCCGAGGGCGCCGAAGTGGTCGCGATCGACCACTGGGGTGCGCGGCAGCTCGCCTACCCCATCGAGAACCACGGCTCCGGCTACTACGTTGTGGCACACCTCGAGGCGCCCCCCGAGGCGCTTGCGGAGTTCGAGCGCATCGTCAAGCTCGACGAGGAGTGCCTGCGCTACCTCGTCGTTCTCAACGAGGGGGAGCCGACCACCGGGCAGTCGCTCGTCGCCGAGCCGCGGCCCGGCTCCGAGCAGGCCGAGGAAGACGAGGACGACGACGACGACGAGGAGGAGGACGACGACGACAGCCCCCCGGAGTTCCAGGGGGGACGGGGTCGGCGTCGCCGGCACGAGGGGCCCGCGGTCACCCTCCTCAACTACAAGGACGTGACCACCCTTTCGCGCTTCCTGACCGAGGGGGGGAAGATCCTCCCGCGGCGGACGACGAAGGTCTCGTCGCGCTTCCAGCGCCAGCTCGGGACCGCGGTGAAGCGGGCCCGCTACCTGTCGCTGATCCCGTACGTGCGGGACCACGAGGTCTGAGGGTAGTGAAGGGGGATCCCGCGACGAGGCCGCCCGCCCCGCAGCGGGATCGGGGGGAGTGGCGGCGGGCCGCCGGCCTCCTTCTCGTCGTCCTGGCCTTCTCGTCGGTCTCGCCGATGGTGATGGTCGGGCTCCCCTTCGCCTTCATGGTCCTCCTGATGCCGGTGCGCCGCTTCGGTGCGATGGCCCTGGCGGCGGTGGTGCTGATTTTCGCCTTCGGCGCCCCCGACCCCTCCGGCCTCTGGTATGCCGAGCGGGGGTGGGCGATCCTGGTCGGGGGGTGGTTCGTGGGCCTCACCCTGAGGTGGCCCCACACCCGCTTCACGGTGCGCGGGCTCGGCGCCGCCCTCGGGGCGGTGGCAACGGCGACGGCGTGGTTCGCGGCCCGCCCCATGACCTGGTCGGTGATCGACTGGCGGATCGGCGAGCGGATCCGCCAGGGGGCGACGATGGCGATGCACACCCTCCAGCTGATGCAGGGGGGGGACCCCGTCCCGGGCACGATCGCCAACGCCGTCCACGCGACGGCCCGGAGTCAGGCGGAGCTGTTTCCGGCGTTGCTGGCGCTCACCTCGCTCGCCGGGCTCGGAGTGGCGTGGTGGGTGTATGTGCGGGTCGCGCTCGGTCGGGACGGAGCGCTCGGAAGGCTGAAGGATTTCCGGTTCAACGACCACCTCGTGTGGTTGTTCGTGGCCGGGCTGCTTGCGCTCCTCCTGGGAGCCGGCGAGTTGTGGGCCCGGGCGGGGTCCAACGCAGTGGTGTTCATGGGCGCCCTCTACACCCTTCGGGGTGCAGCGGTGCTGCTCTTCGTGAACGGCGGGATCTCGGCGCTCGGGATCGTGGTCGTGCTGCTGGGGATGCTCTTCCTGGCACCGGCCCTGATCGTGGGGGCGCTGGTCATCGGATTAGGGGACACCTGGCTCGACATCAGAGCGCGAGCCGCGCGATCCGCGACGTCGGATCGCTGACATTCGAGGAGACGATCATGAAGGTCATTCTGAAGAAGGATGTGCCGGCGCTGGGCGAGACCGGAGCGGTGGTCGAGGTGAAGCCCGGCTACGCACGCAACTACCTCCTGCCGCAGGGACTCGCCTACGAGGCCAGCCCCGTCAACCTCGCGCGCATCGAGGAAGAGCAGCGGAAGGCCGAGGAGCGGGCCCGCCGCGACTACCTCGAGGCCCGCCGCCGGGCATCGCAGCTTGCCGGTGCGTCGCTGGTCTTCAAGGCGAGAGCCGGCGAGGGCGACGACGCGAAGCTCTTCGGTTCGGTCACGAGCGCCGACATCGCCGACGAGATCGTCGGCCAGGCAGAACTCGACTTCGACTTCGACCGCCGCTGGGTCCAGCTCGATGAGCCCATCAAGGCGCTGGGGGCCTACGCGGTCCCGGTCCGCCTCCACCCTGAGGTGACCGTCGAGGTCGACGTGCGGGTAGAGCGGGACGAGGCGTGACGGCCGCCGGGATCCCCGTGGAGGTGCGCCGCGCGGGAGAGCTCGCGCTGGAGCGGAAGGCGGAAGATGTGGTCGCCCTCGACCTCCGGGGGATTCACACGGCCACCGACCACTTCGTCGTCGCGTCGGGATCGTCCGACGTGCAGGTGAAGGCGGTGGCGGAGCACATCCTGGATGAGCTCCGGAAGGAGGGACACCGCCCGAACCATGTCGAGGGGATGGCCGGGGGGCGGTGGGTTCTCCTGGACTATATCGACTTCGTGGTTCACGTCTTCCACCGACAGTCCCGCGACTTCTACCAGCTCGAGACGCTGTGGGGTGACGCCCCCCGCACGCACTTCTCCGACGACGGTCCGGAGGAGACCGCATCGCCGGCGGAAGGGGGGTGAGTGGTCGCATGCGCCGGATGCGGGCATTAGATTCCGCGCGCCCGGCCCGAGTCCCTCTTCCGGGGCACGGGGTTTCACTCCCTCCTCCCCGAAGCCATGATCGCTGACGTGGCCTGGCGCGGCCTTTCGATCGACGCACCGGGGTCGCCGCCTCCCGAGCTGGACCGCACCGGAGCGGTGGCCCTCGTCCCGGCCGGGGACCGGGCCTTCGCGGCCGCGGCCGCCCTGACGGTGGCCCGGTCGCTGGCCCGACACGGCCGGCGGGTCTTTCTCTGCGACCTCGACCTTGCCCACCCCCGCCTCCACGTCATGGCCGGCGTTCCCCGGGGCGTCGGCGTGAGCGACTACGTGCTCTACGGCGCGAGTCACGGCCACGTCGGCACCGAACTGGAGGAACGCCTCGTCTTCATCTCCGCGGGGACGCCCGTGGTCGATCTGGAGGCGGTCTTCGCGAGCGACCGGTGGGAGGCGCTCATCACCCTCGCGACCCACGCCCGCGCCTCGCTGCTGCTCCTGCTTCCGGATGACCTCGAGGGAGCCGAGGCGGTTCTGGCCCGCGCCGAGACGGTGGTGGCGCTCGGGACGCCGGAGGAGTGCCCGCCGCTCGGTCAGCTCGGGGGCAAGCTGCGCCTGGGGCTCCGCCCGAACGGCTCGGCCCCGGGTGCTCCGGAACCCGAGGTGATCGACGACGTCTGGGCCGCCGACCCCGCTGCCGTGGGCCCCGACCCCGCCGCCTTCACGGAAGGCGAAGCCGCGGCGCCGAGCGAAGACGCGGCCGAGCCCGTCGCCCGCCTCTCCGCACCGTCCACCCCGCGCTCTCGGGGGCGCGAGGAAGGCGGCGCGGGTCGCCGCGTGGTCCTCCTGCTCCTCGTGGCCCTCCTCGCCCTCGCGGTGGCCGTCTGGCGGGGGTGGATCACCCTCCCGGGGCTTCCGCCGATCGGCAACGACACCCCGTCGCCGCAGCTCGGCCCGGTGGCCGAATCCACGGGCCTCCCCCGGACCGCCCCGGGGGCGGTGCCCGACCCGGCCCCCCTCGACCGGGGGGAGGAGACCGCCGAGGCGACCCCCCCC
>CAYORZ010000089.1:0-7030 GCA_964406485.1 uncultured Gemmatimonadaceae bacterium
TACGTCTGGATACCGAACACGGCCTACGACGGTGTGGTGTCGTTCGACCGCTACTTCTTCGCGCAGCAGGACCGCGAGGGCGCGGTGATCGACGAGCGGTTCAACGGCGGCGGCAACCTGGACGACTACATGGTCGACTACATGACCCGTGACCTGCGGGCTGCCATCACCAACGAGGTGCCGGACGGCAGGCCGGAACTGCTGCCGCAGGGTGTTCTCGGACCGAAGGTCCTGCTCATCAACGAACTGGCCGGTTCGGGGGGCGACTTCTTCCCCTGGGTATTCCGCCAGCAGGAGGTCGGTCCGCTGATCGGTCGGCGGACGTGGGGCGGCCTGGTCAGGTCGTCGGTGCACTATCCGCTGATCGACGGCGGCTTGCTGACGGCGCCCGACAACGCGGTGTTCGACCCGGTCCACAACCGCTGGATCGGCGAGAACGAGGGCATTCCGCCCGACATCGAGGTCCGGCAGGACGCCAGGTCGGTGGCGCAGGGGCGCGACCCGCAGCTCGAGCGGGCGGTCGAGGAACTGCTCCGGATGCTGGAGGCGAACCCGCCCGTGACGGTGGCGCCGCCGCCCTTCCCCCGGCCGTCCAGGCAGCCGGGCGGCGGCTGAGGCGGGGGGCGCCGGCCGCGGCTCCGCCCCGCGCGCCGGCGCGCATCACGCAGCACGGTCAGGGGCCACGCCGCAGGTGACGAATCCCCGGTCCGGCCGCGTAGGCAGGGGTGCACCGCCTCCGACGGGGCCGTACGATGAAACTCCGCACTCGAACACCCGAGGACCGACCGTGATGTCATCTCCGCGCCGCTCCCACCTCACCCTCCTCCTCGTCGCGCTTGCCGCGTTCTCTCTCCCGCTCCTCGCGCTGCCGCTCGGGGCGCAGCCCCCGGGCTTCGATGCCGAGGAGCGGGGGCGCGCCCTCACCGCGGCCTTCCTGGCGGGCGAGATCGACGAGGTGGTCGAGGCGCTCGACGAGACCATGCACCAGATCCTGGAAGGGGAGGCCGGGACGCGGGCGTTCCACGAACAGATCCGGAGCCAGTTCGGCAACATGGCCGAGGTGCTCGCCGAGGACGTCCGCTCGGAAGGCGGCTTCCAGGTCTACCGCCGGACGGTGCGCTTCGAGCGGTCCCCGCAACCGATGGTGATCCTGTGGGCGTTCGACGGAGATGGGCGCGTGGCCGGCTTCTCGGTGCAGCCGCCGTCGGCCACACCCACCGAGGCGCCGTCCCCCTACCTCGAGTACACCACGCGCACCCCGCTGCGGCTCCCCTTCACGGGGGAATGGACCGTCTTCTGGGGGGGACGGACGGTCGCCGAGAACTACCACGCGGCGCACCCCGACCAGCGCTTCGCCTACGACCTTCTGGTCACGGTCGACGGCGCGCGTCATCGGGGCGAGGGACGCACCAACGAGGACTACTACTGCTGGGGACGCCCCATCGTGGCGCCGGCGGCGGGCACGGTCGTGACGGCGCGCGACGGACGGCCCGACAACGTCCCGGCGCAAATGGATCCCACGGTGCCGCCGGGCAACCATGTGGTGATCGACCACGGCCAGGACGAGTTCTCGTTTCTCGCCCACCTGCGAGAGGGCTCGGTGCGGGTGGCCGCGGGCGACCGGGTGGCCCCGGGCGACACCCTCGGCGTGTGCGGCAACAGCGGCAACTCGAGCGAGCCGCACCTTCACTACCACCTGCAGGACACGCCCGACTTCGGTCGGGGTGACGGCAAGCCCTCCTTCTTCCGGGACTACATCGCCGACGGGGTCCCCGTCGAGGTGGGCGAGCCGGTGCAGGGACAGCGCATCCGCCCGGCCGCCGATGACGCCCCGGCCCGGGGTGGGTCCGCCCCTGCCGCCGCCGCCCCCGCCGCTTCCCCCGCCGCCCCCGACGCCGCGCCCGCGGGGCGGTGGGAGGGGGTCTTCGGGACCACCCCCTACCTCTCCCCGATCACGGTCGATCTGACGGCGGCTGCCGGGGGCGGGTGGAGCGGCACCTTCGCGCTCCCGGCCGAAGGCGTCGACGGATTCCCCATCCAGGACGTGGCGCTCCGGGGCGACTCGCTCGTGCTCACCTTCCGGGGGGGCGCCAACGCTGTCGTCCTGCAGGGGCGCCTCGAGGGGGGCGCCCTCGTGGGCACCTTCGAGACCCCGGCCGGCTCGAGCCCCGCCCACCTCGCCCGTGCCGGCTCGGACGAGGCTGCCCGGCTGGCCGGCGAGCTCGAAGAGGCGCGCGAAGCCGCTCGCGAACGGGCGCTCGAGCAGGTCGGTCCCGCCCCGGCCCGCGACGCCGTCGACGCGGCCGCCCTCGAGCGACTCCTCGCCGCGGCTCGCGCCGCCAACTCCGACGCCGTGGTGGTCCTGCGCGATGGCGAGGTCGTGGGGGCGTGGTACGCTCTCGGGCAACGCCGCCTGATCGAAGCCATGTCGGCCACCAAGTCGATCGTGAACCTCGCCGTCGGCAGGCTCGTGAGCGATGGCCTTCTGGAGTCCCTCGACACCCCGGTCCACACCTGTTTTCCCGAGTGGTCGACCGGCGAGAAGTCCCGTGTCACGGTGCGGCATCTGCTCGCCCACACCTCGGGGATTGTCGCCGACGCCACGACCGAGGCGATCTACGCAAGCGACGACTTCGTGCGCCACGCACTCGATTCTGAACTGACGAGTTCACCTGGAACCGAGATCTTCTACAACAACAGCGCCACCAACCTGCTGGCCGGCTTCGTGGGGTGCACCGCGGGCGCGCCCCTCGACACGTATCTGCGCGACGGCCTCTTCGCCGAACTCGGCATCACCGACTTCGCCTGGACTCGCGACGCCGCCGGCAACCCCCACGGAATGTCGGGACTCCAGATCGCCCCCCTCGACCTCGCCCGCCTCGGCCAGCTCGTGCTCCAGCGGGGGGAGTGGGACGGGCGGCAGCTCATCGACGCCGCGTGGTTCGACGTGAGCCTGCGCCCCGGATCGGAACTGAGTGATGGGGTGGGACTCCTCTGGTGGCTGATCCGCGACCCCGGCCCCGACGGGACGCCGGGCGCCGGTCCCATCGTGGGGTACCGCGCCGACGGCTACCTGGGGCAGTACCTGGTGATCTACCCGGCCGAGCGCCTGGTCGGCGTCCGGATGGTCGCCGCCTCACCCGTCTACGACCCCGACACCGACGGCTTCCGCGACTTCCAGGAGCTGCTGCGCCAGCTGGTGCCCGAGGGGAGCGCGTCCGGCAGCCCCCAGTAGCGCCCGACAGCCTCCAGTAGCGCCCGGCCGCCCCGAGTAGCGCCCGGCCGCGTCGCCCGCGCCCCTTTTCCCCCTCCCTCCGCGATCCACCCATGGACAATATGTGTGATAACATATACCTTGAGGAAGGAGGTCCGACCGGGGACTCCCGAAGCTGATCGACGAACCCGCGACGACAAGGAGGACGCCATGACGAACCCTACCGGGTCACCCCGTCCCGACCAGGACGTGGCCTCGACCGCGACCGTCGCCCCGGACCGGGTGGTCCGCGGGCTCTTCGAGGCCTTCGGGCGTGGCGACGTCGACGGAATCCTCGAATTCGTGCACCCCGAGACGCGGTGGTGGTACGTGGGGGCGAACCCCGACCCCCGCCGCGGAGTGATCGAGAAGCATGCGGGGGTGCGGCGCTTCTTCGAGGGAATCCTGAAGCGGCTCGACGTGCGGTCGTACGAGCCGCGGGAATGGTTCGTGCAAGGCGACACGGTCGTGATCTTCGGTTCCGAATCGGGGATCGTGCGGAAGAGTGGCAAGCCGTTTCACAACGACTGGGTGCAGAAGTACGTGGTCGAAGACGGCAGGATCACCGCGATGGAGGAATTCAACATCGTCGATCCGGAGCGGGCCGCATCGGTGGGGGCCGCCCCGTCGTCGGATGCCGCGGAGGCCCCGGAGCCCGCGGAGGCCGCCCCCGAAGGCACCGCCTCGTCTGCGGACCGGCCGAGCCCCCTCGACCTTCGTCCCTGAACGCAATCCCTGCAATCGATCCACCCGGCCGCCGCCTCGCAGGGCGGTGGTCTTGCCGGAGTAATGCCCTATGCTGAAGCTGCAGATCATCACCGCGAGCACGCGCCCGACTCGCAAGGGGCCGGGCGTCGCCGCGTGGTTCCTGGAAGAGGCCCGGCGGCATGGGGGCTTCGAGATCGAGACGACCGACCTGGCCGCACTCGACCTCCCCTTCCTCGACGAGCCGCACCACCCGCGCCTTGCGCGCTACGAGCTCGATCACACCCGGGCGTGGAGCGCGGTCATCGATCGGGCCGACGCATTTGTCGTCGTCACCCCCGAATACAACCACGGGCCGCCCCCGACGCTGCTCAACGCCTTCAACTTCCTTTCGAGGGAGTGGGCCTACAAGCCGATGGGCTTCGTGGGCTACGGGGGTGTGTCGGCCGGCACCCGCGCGATCAACACCCTCAAGATGTCGGTCACCGCGTTGCGGATGATGCCGATTCCCGAGGCCGTCACGATCCCCTTCTTCGCCCGTCTCTTCGACGACGAGACGGGGGACTTCTCGCCCGGCGACGTCCAGGTCCAGGCATCGAAGGCGATGCTCGACGAGCTGGCGCGGTGGGCCGAGGCGCTGCGCCCGCTGCGCCGGGACCGCTGAGGGCACAGATCCGGCATCGGGTGGTACGTAGAGAGCACCGGATGAAGAAATCACCGTGATGGAGTCCTCGATCATGCCCAGATACAGACGATCCACCGTCGCCATCGAGCGCCTCACCCCCGAGCAGTACCGGGTGACGCAGGAAAACGGCACCGAGCGGCCGGGCACGGGGGAGTACCTGCACAACCGCGAGCCCGGTATCTACGTCGATCTCGTCTCGGGTGAGCCGCTCTTTGCCACCACCGACCAGTACGACGCGGGGTGCGGTTGGCCGAGCTTCACCAGGCCCATCGAGCCGGCGCATCTCAGGGAACTGCGCGACACGACGCACGGGATGATCCGGACCGAAGTGCGCTCCACCCATGGCGACAGCCATCTGGGGCACGTCTTTCCCGACGGTCCTCCCGACCGGGGGGGACTCCGCTACTGCATCAACTCCGCCGCCCTCCGCTTCGTTCACCGCGACGAGATGGAAGCCGAGGGGTACGGCGACTACATCGACCAGATCGAGGATCCGGGAGACAACGCATGACGACCGAACGAGCGGTGCTGGCTGGGGGGTGTTTCTGGGGCATGCAGGACCTCTTCCGCAAGCTGCCCGGCGTGCTCTCCACGCGGGTGGGCTACACCGGAGGCGAGGTCCCCAACGCGACCTACCGAAACAAGGGGAACCACGCCGAGGGGCTGGAGGTGGTCTTCGATCCGTCGCGGATCAGCTACCGCCGGATTCTCGAGTACTTCTTCCAGATCCACGACCCCACGACACGCGACCGGCAGGGCAACGACATCGGGCCGGCGTACCGCTCGGCGATCTACTTCACCTCGCCCGAGCAGGAGGCCACCGCCCGCCGCACGATCGCCGACGTCGACGCCTCGGGGCTCTGGCCCGGCAAGGTGGTGACCGAGGTCGAGCCGGTGGGAGACTTCTGGGTGGCCGAACCGGAACACCAGGACTACCTGGAGCGCTTTCCCGACGGCTACACCTGCCACTTTCCCCGCCCCGGCTGGGTGCTCCCCGAAAGCGTGACCGAAGCCGCGAGCTGACGGCGGGGCGGAGCGGGCAGCGAGGCCCGGTTTGATGAATCGCCCACGGCGTCGCATCTTGAACGGTTGACGCTCCGCGCAGGTCTCTTGCTCCTCGACGACATGTCGAACCCCCAAGGCAGCGATCGGCGGCGTGGCACCTCGGTGGCCGCGCCGGGCTTTCTCGACGATGTACTCGACCACCTCCCGGGGGTCGTGTACCGCTGCCGCAATGATGCCGCGTGGACGATGCTCGGGATCACCGCCAATGTGCGGCAGCTCACGGGGTACTCCGCCGAAGAGATCATCGGCGACGGGGCGCCGGCGTTCGCCGACCTGATCCACCCGGACGACCGGGCGCGGGTGCGCGAGATGATCGGCGAGGCGGTCGCGACGGGCACCCCTTTCCACGTCTTCTACCGACTGGTCGAGCAGGGAGGGGCCGTGCGGTGGGTGGTCGAGCAGGGACACGGGGTCGACGGGGGCGAACTCGTCGGCTACATCCTCGAGCTCACCGCCCCCCTCTCGGAGCGCCTGGGACAGCAGGAAGGCGAGATGGAGGCGCTGCGCAGCCATACGCGCGACCTCGAGCTCCTGCAACACGTCACCGGGATCATCAACGAGGAAGCCACCCTCCACGAGGCGCTCCGGCGCACTCTTCCGATCCTTTGCCACGACCTGGGCTTCGCTCTGGGCCACGTCTCGCTTCCGGGCGAGGCACGGACGGCGCCCGACCCGGGGGCAGAGCGCGAGATGTGGTGGTTCGCGCCCGGCGATACCGAGGTCGAGGCGCTGGTCGAGGCGCTGCGGTCGCCGTCGCACGGCGGGGCAGCGCCGCCGTGCGGGCTGGCCGACCGGGTACGCCGGAGCCAGGGGGCGGTGTGGGTGAGCGACCTCGCGACCCACGACGACTTTCCCTGCATCCGCGATCTCCACCCGCTCCCGGTCACGTCGGGGGTGGCCGTGCCGATCCGCTCGGGCGATCACTGCGTGGCGGTGCTCGAGTGCTTCAGCGCGGAGCGGCGGGACCCCGATCCGGGCGTCGAGTCGCTTCTGCTCCAGGTGGGCATGCAGCTCGGACGCGCCTGGGAGCGCGAAGAGGCCCTCCGCGACCGGGAGGCGGGCGAAGCCCGCTTCCGGATCATCGCCCACCACATGGACGACGTCTTCTGGACTGGCACGACGGGCGATTCGGCCCGCGACTACGCGAGTCCCGCCTACGCCCGCACGTGGGGGCGCGACCCGGCCGAGCTCGAGAGCGATCCCCGCAGCTGGCTCGAGGCGGTCCACCCCGAGGACCGCGAGCGGGTCGAAGACGTGGTGCGCCGCCGGGCGGGGCTCGGCTACGAGATCCAGTACCGGCTCCTGCGCCCCGGGGGCGAGAC
>CAYORZ010000090.1:0-7015 GCA_964406485.1 uncultured Gemmatimonadaceae bacterium
CTCGCGGCCGCCCCCGAGACGCGATCCCCCGCCGCCTCCCACGCCGTCCTCGCCCTCGCCGGAGCGCTCGACGGGCTCCTCGACCAACCCCGCTGGCGCAACGCGACCTTCGGCGTCCTCGTGGTCGATGCCGAGCAGGGCGACACCCTCTTCGCGCGCAACGCCGACCGGGCGATGGCCCCCGCGTCGAACCTCAAGGTGCTCACGACGGCGGCCGCCCTCCACTACCTCGGCCCCGACTTCCGCTGGCGCACCTGGGTCACGACCGAGGCACCCATCGTCGACGGTGTCGTGCGGGGCGATGTCGTCCTCTACGGGACGGGCGATCCGGCGCTGGTGCCCACCGCGAGGGGGCGCTCGGGGGCCCTGGACGAACTCGCCGCCGCCCTCGCCGCGCAGGGCATCCACCGCATCGAGGGGCGCGTGGTCGCCGACGCCTCCCACTTCCGGGGCGCACACCGACGGGAGGAGTGGGATCCGCGGGACCTCAACGACTGGTTCGCGGCCGCCTCCAGCGCTCTCGGGTTCAACGAGAACGTCGTGCAGCTCCGGGTGCAGGCCACCACGCCCGGGGCCGCCCCGCAGGTGCACTTCAACCCGCCGGTCGCCGGGGTGGAGATCGACAACCGGGCGACGACCGTGCCGGGACGCGGCACCGGTGTCCACATCGTGCGCGACGACCCCGACGAGCCGATCCGGATCGTCGGCCGGATCGGAGCCGAAGCCCGGGACGTCTACCGCACGATCACCGTCCGCGACCCCGATTCCTTCGCGGCGCTCGCCTTCGTCGGCGCCCTCCGCGACGCCGGGATCGCCGTGACCGGGACCGCCGGCACCGTCGTGGCGGCCGGGGAGTCGTCTCTCTCGGCGGCGCGGGTCTACACCGACGCCCGCCCCCGACTGCTCGCCCGCCACCGCTCCGCACCGCTGACCACCGCCCTGGCCCGGGTGAACCAGGAAAGCCACAACCTCTACGCCGATCTCGTCCTGAAGACGCTGGGACGCGCGGTCCTGGGCGATGGGTCCTTCGCCGGGGGGGCCGAAGTCGTCCACCGCTACCTTCGCGACGAGGTGGGTGTCGCGGCAGACTCTCTCGCCGTCCTCGACGGGTCGGGGCTGGCGGCTGCCAACCGCACCACCCCCCGCCACCTCGTCGCCGCCCTCCAGCACGCCCTGGCCTCGCCCCTCGGGACCCTCTACCTCGAGACTCTCCCCGAGGCGGGCACCCCCCGCCTACGCCGGATGGCGCGTACCCCCGCGGCAGGAAACCTGCGGGCGAAGACCGGGACGATCGAGCGGGTGTCGGCCCTCTCCGGGGTCGTCCACTCCGCAGATGGTCGGCCGCTTCTCTTCGCGATCATCGGCAACGACCTCCCCTCCTCGGCCGCCGGCAAGCGGCTCGAGGACGACATCGGCGAGGCCCTCGCCACCTGGTCCGGAGTCCCCTGACCTCGGCGCCAACCGGACGTCAGAGTTCACCCTCGCTGGACAGCGCCACCCACCGGCCGTCCCCGATGATCACGTGATCCAGAACGGGGATCCCGAGGGTCCGCCCCGCCCCGGCGAGCTGGCGGGTCACCATCCGGTCTTCGGGCGAGGGTGAAGGGTCGCCCGACGGATGATTGTGGACGAGGATCACCGCCGCCGCCCCCGCCACCACGGCCGGGCGGAAGACCTCACGCGGATGGATCAGGGAGGCGTCGAGGATCCCCCGCGTGACCAGAACCTCGCGCACGACGCGGTGTTGCGCGTTGAGGAGGAGGGCGTGGAACTCCTCCTGGTCGAGATCGCGGAGCGTCGGTCCCACCCGCTTCCAGACGTCGGCCGGCCCCCGGATGCGGTCGCTCTCGATCCCCTCTTCGGCAGCCGCGCGACGACCGAGTTCCAGCGCCGCCGCCAGCCGTGCCGACCGCGCCGGCCCGATCCCCTCGACCTCGGCCAGGACCGCGGCCGACAGCCGCGCGAGTCCCCGCGCGCTCCCCCCCGCGCGTCCCAGGATCTCGTCGGCGGCCGCAATCGCCGAAGCGTTGCGCACCCCGGCCCCGATCACGAGCGCCAGGAGTTCCCGGAGGGCGAGGGCCCGCGGACCGAGTCGCGCCAACCGCTCCCGGGGGCGGTCGCGGTGCTGAGCTGCATCGAATCGGGTCATGCAGCAAGAGTCACCCCTGCCCCGGGGCGGGGGCATGGTGGCTTGCGGCGTCGGGTGGCTAGGCGACGCGCGCGAGGCAGGCCGACGCGAAGCCGCCGTCTTCGACGAAGACCCTCAGCACCTCGGGCAGGCCCGCGCGGGCGAGTTCGCTCGGCGTCATGCCCAGGTCACGGCGCAGCGCCCTCCGGAAGGTGGAACCGTTGGCGTACTCGAGCTGCCGACTCACGCTCTCGCCGCTGCGTCCCCGATCGGGCATCCACTGTCCCGCGAGAAAGAGCGTGGTCCACCGCAGGAGGTGGCCGGTCGACGGGAGTCCCGCCTCTTGCAGGCGGCGGCTCAGATGGGGCCGGGTGAAACCCACCTCGGCCGCGAAGGAGTCGGCGTCCATCCGGCGGTGGCCCCGATCCAGGGCCCGTCCGACCACCGTCATCTCCCACCGTCCGATGCGCGGCGAGAGGGCACGACTCACCCGCCCCTCTACCCCTTCGGCCCGCAGTCCCAGCAGGAAACGGCGCACAATGTGCATGGAGTGGACGGCCTCTTCCTCGAGAAGGAGGTGGCGGAGGCCGACGGCTCCCAGCGCACGCAGGAGGTGGACGTCATGCAGCGACGCGACCACCCCGAGCGGGACGGAGGCGAAGAGGCTTCGCACCCCTTCCACCACGCCCACTGCACGATCGGGGCGGGAAGGGAGGGAGCGGGCGTCGAGGACCACGATCGAGACCGGCCGCTCGCGGACGATCCGCTGGGTGGACGCCGGGCAGGGGGTGGTGATGACCTCGTCCCGCTCCGGCCGACACCCGCGCACCAGGGTACGCCGCAACGCCGGATCCCGGGTCAGAACAGCGATCAGCGCCATGGATCTTCGAAAATGACATAGCAGGAGTGATCGCGGATGCGGCCTGGCTGCCCCTCCTCCGCCAATCTCTCTTGCGACGCTTCCATGAACCCCATCTCCCCCTCCGGAGGTCCCCGATGCGCTTCTTCCGTCTTCCCGCCCTGATGCTCCTCGCCTCGCTCGCCATCACCGCCTGCAGCTCGCCGACGGCCAGTGATTCCGAGTGTGAGGACTTCCCCGACATCTGCGGGTTCCCGACCACGGGCAACTGACGCGATCAGCCGCCCACGCCTGCCAGCCGCCGATCCGCTCGATCGATCGCTTCGAGCATCTGCGCCCCGAATTCGGGAGCGCGGTCGGTGAGCTGGCGGGCGGCAGGGGCGGACTTCTCCGCCTCCACCCGCTGGAGCCCGTCCTGGGCGGCAAAGAGGGTGGCACTCAACCGGTGCGCTTCGGCCACCTCCAGTGCACGGCGGTACCAGTGCACTGCCTGCTCCGCGTCACCCAGCACTTCCCAGGCGCGCCCCCGATAGAGGTAGACCTGCCCCTCGAAGTCGGGGCCCCCGGGCCGCCAGTCCTCGTCGGCCAGTCGCCGGCTGCGGGTGAGATACTCCTCCCTCTTTCCCTGGAGAGCGGCGGCGTGCGCGTGGCCGTCGAGGGCGAAAAGCCGGTAGTACGGCTCCTCGAGGTGGCGAAGCGCCACCGCGTACGCCTGCTCGGCCAACTCCCCCTCCCGGGCGTCGAGGAGGAGTCCTGCCACCGACACCAGGGCCCGCAGCTGGTCGCGGGTGGTGGTGTAGCTCTGGACCGCCTTCCACCCGTGGTCGATCGCGCGGGGCGTCTCTCCCACGATCGCGTGGATCGTCATGAGCCCGTGGTGTACCGACCCCAGCGCGTACCCCGACCCCGAGCGCTCCGCGAGGCGCAGCGCCTCCTCGAGGTGACGCCGCGCGGCCGGAAGAGCGCCCTTCACCCTCAGGGTGTTGGCCCACCCGTCGAGCGCGATCGCCTCGGCCTCCGGATCGGCAGCTACGCGGGCGAGACCGCGGGCGGTCCGGTACCACCGCTCCGAGTCATCCCACGCTCCGGCGTTGCGGTGCACTCGCCCGAGATGGCGGGCGACCCGGCTTCCCTCCGAGGCGTCGGCGCGCACGAGCGCCGCCTCGTACCCGACTTCCTGGACTTCGGCAGCGAGTTCGAGTTCGCCGGCACCGGCCAGGCGCTCCCCCAACTCGAAGCAGGCGGCCCCGAGGGCCACGAGGTCGGCAGCGGCGACGCTTTCGACGACCTTCTGCCAGAGCGTCCCTTCGAGGTCGTCGGACCACTCCCGGAACTCTTCCCGGAGGAGCCCGATGCGCTCCTCGAGCTCTGCGGGGTGCATCATGAAGTCGTCGGCCACCACTGCCCGGAGAAAGCGGAGCAGTGAAACGCGAGCGAGGGCGCGCCGCGTCCGCGGACCCTCGTCGTCACCGAAGGCGGAGGCGAAGACGCGCCATCCGTCGAAGGCCATCCCCTCTTCCGGATGAAGGAGCACCCCGGAGATCACGCCCGCCCGGTAGGCGAACTCGTCGCGGAGCTCGTGGTTCAGGGGGGGACGCGGGTAGGAACTCTCGATCAGGACGAACCACGCCCGTCGCCCATCACTCCCGAGCGACGCGACGGCGAGGCTTCCCGGCGTCGCCCGCTCCCGGAGCGCTGTGTGCGCCCGGTCGGTGATGGCCGGGACGGCCCGCTCCCACGCCTGCAGCATCGCCTCGACCTCGACGACCCTCAGGGGGGTGTCGCGGTGAAGATCGATGACCAGGTGGGTCCGCGCGAGGGTGCTGTCGAGTTCGTCGACCCAGGCCAGGACACCCCGGTCGCCCCCGACCCGAGCGACGAGGTCGGCGAGTTCCTCGCCCAGGCGGGCACGGCGAGGGTCGAAGGCGAGGAAGGCCCGGATCCGCTGAAGACGTTCGTCTCTCCGACTCCGATGGTCGGCGAGTTCGAAGACGCGGGGGGATGTCGACATGGGGTTTCGCTCGCTCCGGCTGGCCAGGGGCATCCCTCAAAGTACCTTCATTCCGGCGCCCTCCGCAATGCTTTCCCCCCTTCGGTGCGGGGTCCCGAGCGGCTTTCGGCCCGCCCGGCCATCATCCCCCGCTCCCCGGCTCCAGACCGCGCCGGTGGAGGACTTCGGGAAACTCGAAGATGAGGATCCCCTCGCGCGTCACTTCGGACCGCACCCGGAAGCCGTCGTCCATCTGGATGAGCACCTTCTCGGCAGCCGGGAGCGACAGATTCAACTCCGCCGCGACCTCGGTCACCGTCAGGACTCCCCCCTTCCGGGTGGCCAGACGGAGGACTCTCTGCTGGAGCCCGGTGGTGACCGCCTGACGCCGTCCCTGCAGCGCCTGCCACCCCCAGAAGAAGAGGCCCGAGCCGCTGGCCCCGATCAGACTGCCGATGACGAAGAGGGGCTCCTCGGACTCGAGGATGCCGATCATGATCAGGAAGGCCGCGACAAGGATCAGGAGCGCGCCCAGTACCCGCCGCTTCACTCCCCCCGAGGGGAGGGGGGCGTCGACCTCGGGCGGCGGAATGACGCCCCGCCCGGACTCCCCGTCGTATACGGAGGGGAGGCTCCGGCCGGCGTGCTCCCACCCCAGGCCGCAGTTCGGGCAGATGTAGTGCTTGCGGCGTGCCAGCCAGTAGGCGAGTCCTCCGAGGCCGTAGGTGAAGATGCTCACGCCGATGAGGAGTCCCACATGCCCCGTCCGGCTGAAGTAGGGGACGCCCTGCCCCCGGTAGCCACACCGGGGACACCGATGCTCGCCCCCGTCCAGGAGGAGCATCCGCGGTTCGGCACGGGCTCCAGGGGGGACGACGGTGCCGCACGTCGGGCAGCGCCGGCTTTCCGGGGTGAGATTCTCGCCGCAGGTGGAGCAGCGCGTCATGGGCGCTCGAGCCTCCGTCAGGGTTCGGATGGGCCAGCGGGGGACTTCCGGGGGAGCCTCGACCCCGAACTCCGCACGCGACCCGGGAATCGCCGGGCACCGGGAGTCCACGGGCACCGGCGAGGTGGAGGCACGACCCCGAGGGTACTACGCGCGGAGGGCCGCGAAGGATTCATTGAAACGAACCCGCGCGCGGGCGTGTAGCACGGGGGGCTCGAACTCTCTACCCCAACCCGGCTTCCATGTCCCGGTCCCGCCTCGTTCTCGCTGCCGTGCTCGCCGTCGTCTGCCTCCCCTCCGTGGGGGTGACCCAGACGATTCCCTCGCCCTACCGGTACATGGAGAGGGGGCAGGGAGCAAGTCTCTTCGTGGGACAGCTGGCGGGCGATCCCGGGCGCTTCGACTTCGGTCCGCGCGACGAGTGGCTCCTCGGCGGCCGATACGCCATCATGGTCTCCAACGCCTTCTCGCTCGAGGGGAGCGCAGCGACGTCGTTCGGCTCTCGCGATGTGGTGAATCCGGCGCGCGACGAAGGGGACCGCGTGGTGGGGGAGGCCGACGTGCAGCGGGTGCTGCTCGAGGCGCGGCTCGCCTTTTCGCTCACCGGACGTCGCACGTGGCGAGGACTGCAGCCGTTCACCTACCTGGGGGGGGGGGTGGTCTTCGACATCGCCGGCACCCAGGCCGACGACGGCCTCCTCGATGGCCGCGATCGCTTCGACCACGGCACCCGCTTCAGCGCCACGCTCGGCGCCGGGGCCCGCTACGCACTGACCCGCCGATGGATGCTTCGTCTCGAGGGGGGGATCCTGATGCACAAGCTGGGGATCCCCGCCGGTTGGCGAGCCTCCGACCGTGGCTTTACCGGGGTGCCCGAATCGGAGTGGGTCACCGGGCGGACCCTGTCGGCAGGCCTCGCCTGGCGCTTCTGACCGGCATGGCCCCGCGTCCGCACTTCGAGCGCCGCGAGGCCGACTGGCTCGGCGTCGCGGAAGCCCTCGACCGGATTCTCGACGGTCACGCCCCCCTCCCCCCGCGCACGCGCCCCCTCACCGAGGCGCTCGGCAGCAACCTCGCCGACGACGTCCACGC
>CAYORZ010000091.1:0-7012 GCA_964406485.1 uncultured Gemmatimonadaceae bacterium
CATCTCGATCTTGACCAGGCCATCGCCCTGGCACGCCTCGCAGCGCCCCCCCTTCACGTTGAAGGAAAAGCGCCCCGGCGCGTACCCCCGCATCTGCGATTCGGGGAGGGTCGCGAAGAGGTCGCGGATGGGGGTGAAGAGGCCGGTGTAGGTGGCCGGGTTCGAACGCGGCGTGCGTCCGATGGGCGACTGATCGACCTCGATGACCTTGTCGATCCACTCCAGTCCGTCGATCCCCCCGTGGGGGGCGGGGGCCGCGCGGGAGCGGTAGAAGTGACGGGCGAGCGCCGCGTGCAGGGTCTCGTTGACCAGGGTGGACTTCCCCGATCCGCTCACCCCGGTCACCGCCACGAAGGCCCCGAGGGGGAACGCGACATCGATCCCCTTGAGGTTGTTGCCCCGCGCATCGCGCAGGCGGAGTACCCGCTCGGGATCGACGGGGCGCCGTTCGGCGGGAAGCTCGATGCGGCGGTCGCCCCGGAGGTACGCCCCCGTGAGGGAGCCTTCGGTCGCCAGGAGGGTCTCGACGTCGCCCTCGGCCACCACGTGCCCGCCGTGGCGTCCGGCCCCCGGGCCGAGGTCGACCACCCAGTCTGCCGCCCGGATCGTCTCTTCGTCGTGCTCGACGACGACGACGGTGTTGCCCAGGTCGCGAAGCGCGCGCAGCGTGCCCAGCAGCCGTTCGTTGTCCCGCTGGTGCAGCCCGATCGACGGCTCGTCGAGGATGTAGAGCACCCCCACCAGCCGGCTCCCGATCTGCGTGGCCAGGCGGATCCGCTGGGCCTCCCCCCCGGAGAGCGTCCCCGCTGCCCGCCCGAGCGCGAGGTATCCCAGCCCCACGTCGGAGAGAAAGCCGAGCCGCTCGCGGACTTCCTTGAGGATCGGGCCGGCGATCTCGGCAGGGAGATCGGGGGATCCGGGGCGCAGCCCGGCGACAAAGGCGACGGCCTCGTCGATCGGGAGTTCCACGATGTCCCCGAGCGACCGCCCCCCGACCGTCACGGAGCGGGACTCCGCCCGCAGCCGCGATCCCCGACACGTCGGGCACCGCAGGGTCGACATGTACTCCTCGAGCTGGGCGCGCACCTGATTCGACCCCGTCTCCAGGTAGCGGCGCTGCACCCCGGCGACCACCCCTTCCCACACCTCTTCGTAGTGCCCCTTGCGGCGCCCCGCCCCGGCGGCATAGGGAAAGCGGATCTTCATCGGCCCCGACCCTTCCAGGACGGCCGCCCGCACTCCGTCGTCGAGATCTGCCCACGGCGTGGCGGGGTCGAATTCGTACGCCTGGGCGAGGCCGGGGATGACGGACCGGGCGAGGTGCCCGCCGGGCACCCCCCAGGGGAGGATCACCCCCTCCAGGATCGAGAGGGAGTGGTCACCGGTGAGCAGGTGCGGATTGACCTCCTTCCGGGTGCCGAGGCCGTCGCAGTCGGGGCAGGCGCCGTAGGGCGAGTTGAAGGAGAACTGCCGGGGCTCCAGCTCCGTCATCGAGGTGCCGCAGCGGGTGCAGGCGTACTGTTCGCTGAAGGCGTGGGCAACGACGTCGGAGCGCGAGCGGTGCTCCAGGACCTCGACCGTCCCGCCGGCGGTACGAACCGCCGTCTCGACCGAGTCGGCCAGGCGGGAACGGTCGGCGGGATCGACCACGAGCCGGTCGACCACGACGGCGATGTCGTGATTCTCGTAGCGGGCGAGGGCGGGGGGATCGGCCAGGTCGACGGTGGCCCCGTCGACTCGCGCGCGCACGAAGCCCTCCCGGCGCATCTTCTCGAAGAGGTCGCGGAACTCCCCCTTCCGCCCCCGGACCAGCGGGGCGAGCACCTCGATGCGGGTCCCCTCGTCGAAGTCGAGGAGGCGGTCGACGATCTCGGTCGTCGATTGGCGCCGCACCGGTTCCCCGCACTCCGGACAGTGGGGGACTCCCGCCCGCGCCCAGAGGAGGCGCAGGTAGTCGTAGACCTCGGTGACCGTCCCGACCGTGGAGCGCGGATTGCGCCCGACCGTCTTTTGGTCGATGGAAATCGCCGGCGAGAGCCCCTCGATCAAGTCGACGTCGGGCTTGTCCATCTGCCCGAGGAACTGCCGGGCGTACGCCGACAGCGACTCGACGTACCGCCGCTGCCCCTCGGCGTAGATCGTGTCGAAGGCAAGCGAACTCTTGCCCGACCCCGAGAGACCGGTGATGACGACCAGTCGCTCCCGGGGGAGGTGCACATCGATGTCACGCAGGTTGTGCTCCCGCGCGCCGCGGACGATCAGCGTGTCGTGTTGCATGAGGACCCGAACATTAACCGAAGGCGCGCCGACCGACAAGCGACGTCGGGCGCTGTGCCGCCCGGGTCAACGGCCCGCGTCCAGCTCGATGAGCCGTCGGATGCGCTCCTCCATCGGCGGGTGGGTCGAGAGGAGCGACATGAGCCCGCCCCCGCGCCCCCGCAACGGGTTCACGATGGCCAGCTGGGCACCGGCCGGGTTCACCTCCATCGGAATCTGCGCGGCCGCCCGGTCCAGCCGCCGGAGGGCGTTGGCGAGGCCGTGGGGGTGTCCGACGATCTGCGCGGCCGTCCGGTCGGCCTGGTACTCGTTCTGGCGGCTGATCGCCATCTGGATGAAGAGAGCGGCGATAGGGGCGAGGACCAGCATCAGCACCCCCCCGAGTCCGTTGTCGCGGTTGCCGCCCCGCCCGCCGAACATCGCGCCGAAGGCGACCACCCGCGCCATCATCATCAGGGCGCCGGCCATCGTGGCGGCGATCGTCCCGACGAGCATGTGGCGGTGCTTGATGTGGGCGAGCTCGTGGGCGGTGACCCCCTCGAGTTCGTCCATCGGGAGGGCCCGGAGGATCCCCTGGGTGAAGCAGACCACACCCCGCTCGGGGCTCCGCCCCGTGGCGAAGGCGTTGGGCTGCGCCTGGGGAGCGATCGCCACCGTCGGCATCGGGACCCCGGCGCGCTCGGCCAGCCGCTCGACCATCGTGTAGAGCTCGGGGGCCTGTTCCCGATCGATCACCTGCGCGCGGTACATGCGCAGCACCACGCGATCGCTGAACCAGAACGACCCCATGTTGAGCAGGAGGGCGATCACGAACATGACGATCGCGCCGCTCGAACCACCGAAATACGACCCGGCCCCCACGAGGAGGAGGGTGAGCACGGTCATGAGACCGAACACCTTCATCGTCTGCATCAGGACTCCATCTCTCAGTAGCCCCATTCACGGAAGAGCGAGAAGCCGAAGATGAGTCGGCTCTCGATGTCGAACTCCCGGAACCCGAAGGCTCCGGTACGCAGGAAGCGGTCCTCGGCAAAGACCTCGAGGAAGTACTGGGGGCTGGCCTGCCACTCGATCCGGGCGCCGCCCAGCACCGATCCCGTCCCGCCCGCACTCGCCAGCGGGCGGATGATCAGGGCCGCGAAGTAATCCCCCCCGAAGTACCGTCCGAGTTCGACCTGGGTGCCCGCGAAGGATTGTCCGATCCCCTGGGCGCCCGCGCCGACGGTCGAGGCGTCGAAGGCCTGCGAGATCGAGAGGAAGTCGATCCAGCTCGATCCCTGGGCGAGGGCCGTCAACGACGACGTCAGGGAGCCGCCCACGAACCCGCCCACGAAACCACCCGCCGCCGCCGACACATCGGTAGTGAGGGCCGAGGCGGGCTGGCCCACGGCGATGTAGCTCAGGATATCGGACTCCGAGACGGCCGCATCCGGGGTGGTCAGTTCGACCCGCGGCTCGATCAGCGTCCCTCCGACCTGGGCCGTGATGTCGAGGGGTTCTCCCTGACGCCGACGTACCCGCGCGAGGGCCTGGATGTTCATGTCCGGATTGATCCCGGGAATCCCGATGAACTCGACCGTCCCCCCCTGCACCTCGAAGTTCTGCCCCAGGAACTGGTACTGCCCGCGTACTGCCTCGAGTTCGCCGATCATCACCACGTCGCGGCTGCGGCGGTCGTAGGTCACGATCAGGTCTCCCCGCATCTCGACGTCGAGCTGGTCCGAGCGGATCCAGGCGTTGCGCTCCACCGCCAGGTCGATGTTGACCAGGAGGTTGTCCATGAAGGGGTTGCGGGTCTCGGCCAGGAGAGGACGGCTGGTCAGCAGTTCCTCGCCGATGAAGGTGAAGAAGCGAGGGTCGGAGAGGTCGACGACGCCGACGTTGCGGGCGAATTCGTCGAGAAAGAGGTCGCCGCGCTCCACCTGGAGGGTGCCGAGGATCCGGGGCTGGCCGTACCGGCCCTGCAACTCGAGCGCGCCACTCACGGCCCCCGCGATGTCGCGGCGGTCGACGGCGTTGAACGACGAGAGGGTGATGTCGAGATCGAGACCGGGACTGGTGAGGGAGTCCAGGGTCACCCGCCCCTGCACCTCGACCGTCCCTCCGGATCGCCCGCGGGCTTCGACCTCGACGATGCGGTCCGCCTGCACGTCGAAGACCGCCTCGACCTGCTGCTGCCGCACGCCGAGCGCGCCGACCGTCCAGGCGCCTCCATTCAGCTCCAGGACGCCCCGCGGTTCGAGCGACCGCGCCGTCCCGCCCACGGCGAGCCGCCCGGAGATCGTGCCGCGGGTGTCCTCCAGGTCCTCGAGGAGCGCGAGGACGAGCGCCGCGGGGAGCGAATCGGCGGTCACGGTGAGGGCGACCGGGTGGTCGGAGACGTCGGGGGTCGAACCGTCGAGGGTGAAGGCGAAGGGCCAGTCCCCCTCGACACGCAGCACCCGGCGCCCCCCGTCCCGGACGTCGAGGTCGACCGCGACCTCGCGTCCTGCGTGATCGAGCTTCCCCTCCAGCCGGTCGATCGAGACGTTGCGGACGGAGAGGTCGCGCGCCGAGAGGTCGCCGGAGGCGATGGGGCGGTCGGCCGTCCCCTGCACTCGACCGGTGAAGTCCACCCGCCCCGACCACTCCAGGTCTTCCCGCTGGATCACGCGGGTGAGGCGCTGGACATCGAGGTCGCGGATGTCGACGTGGAAGTCGGCCTCCCCCCGCCGCGGGACGACCCCGGCGGCGCGGATCCGGACCGGGTCGGCGCCCACCCCCTCGAGGGTGAGGGAGTCGATGGCAAGGACCGAGTCGGTCCAGCGGATCCGGGAAGGGTGGCGCGTGCGGTAGCGGAGCGAGTCGAGGCGGATCGACGCCTCCTCGACGTCGACCGTGCCCCCGAGGGAGTCGAGTTCGAAACGACCGGCGAGCCGGTAGTCCTCGGTCGAATCGCGTTGCAGTTCGATCTCCGCCCGCCCCGCGGGGTGGGTGAAGTCGAGGGCAGCGGTGCCCGAGGTGAAGGTGCGCCCCGCGAAGACGGTGGGCCCGACCGCCACCTCGGCGTGCAGGCCGCCGGTGAGGGAGGGCAGCCCGGTGGCCGACATCTCGACGCGGGCGCTCCCCACCGTGGTCCGACCGTAGGCCACGTCGTCTGCCTCGCCCCACCCCCGCAGCGAGAAGTCGGTGAGCGCGCCCTCGAGAACCACCTCCCCGCGGAGGCGGCCTTCCGCCACGACCTCGGCCGCGGGGGGGAGGGTATCGGGGTCGATTCCCGCCAGCGTCAGGACGTCGCGGTCCAGGGGCGTCAGTCCTTCGGACGTGAGGACGGTGTCGCCACGAAAGATCGCGCGGATTCCGGTGAGGTCGTCCGCGGCGAAATCGAGCCGGAGAACCCCCGCGGGGGCGGCCGGGTCGGCGGCGAGGGTGCCCCCGCCCACGAGGGCGATCCCCGCGACCGACGCCTGCACGGAATCGACGAGGAGGGTGCGTTCGGCAAGGCGAAGGGCGGCCCGGGCCGAGTCGATGCGGACGCCGTTCACCATCCCCTCGCTGACGTCGAGCGACGCCTGCGCGGCGGCAGTCGCCACCTCGAACCCGGACCCCTCGAGGTGCAGGCGGCCGGTGACTTCGGTGGGGGTGGGCAGTGTCGCCGCAAAGGCCGAGACGAGGAAGTCGGTCAGGGTGGCGTCGAGCCGGTAGCCGGCAGCCGGATCCTGCAGGTCGACCCTCCCGATGAGGTCGAGTCGTCCCTCGGCCGCCGTGAGGCCCGCCCGGATCTCGAGGTCGTCGATGACCCCACGCGCGCGAACGGGCCCCGTGAGGGTGCCACCCAGGGGGAGGTCGAGGGAGTCGTTGCCGTGGAGGAGGGCGTCGAGCGAGAGGGGCGAGAGGTGCCCCTGGATGTCCATCCGCAGTCGGTCGTCGGCGGGAAGGAAGACGCTCCCCGACACGAGAAGGTGGGTGGCGGCGACGTCGGCAGGGGCGTGGCCCAGGTCGCCGGTGAACGAGAGGCCCTCCCCCAGGCTTCCGTTCAGCTCGACGGTGGCGCGTCCGGGACCCACGAAGGGAACGGAGTGGACGACCTCGCCCACCACGCCCCACTCCAGGGGGTCGGCGTCCACACGGAAGGCACGGAACGCCACCTCTCCCGCGCGACGGAGGATCCCCCCGTCGAAGCGCGCCACCGCTCGCGTGGTGCGGCCGGTGCGGAGCGCCAGTTCGCCCTCCACCCGGAGGTCGGTGAGCGGTCCGTCCAGGCGGAGCCGGCCGGTGACGTCTCCGGCGACCCCGAGCGGGTCGGCGAGGAAGGGGTCGAGCGCCGCCACCGGAACGCCCTCGACCTCGAGGTCGACGTCGTCGAGGCGGAGGGGGCCCGCCGCGAGGTGCACCGTTCCCCCTCCCCTCACCTCGCCGCCTTCCCAGGTGGCGTCGACCCCGGTCAGCGCCCACCGCTGCCCTTCGGGTCCGATCCGCCCGGCGAGGGTGATGGCGCCGGCCATGTCGGGAAGGGCGTCGGCGAGCCACTGCCACTCCGCGAGGTCGGCCCGGGCGAGCACCGCCTCGATCTCGGTGACCACTCCGAGCGTGTCGCCGCGGTCGACCCGCACCCGCCCGCGCCCCTCGATCCCCGGCGCGCGCAACGCAGAGAGGTCGGCGTCCACCTGCCCCCCCACCACCTGCACCGTTCCGCGCACCCCCTCGATCGGGAAGGGGCGCTCCAGGAGGGCGAGCTCGGCCCCGGCCTCGTCGA
>CAYORZ010000092.1:0-729 GCA_964406485.1 uncultured Gemmatimonadaceae bacterium
GTCTGCGGGTGGGCGCGGCCATCGGGGCGGCTCGGGTCGACATCGATCGCGCCCGTGCCCTCGTCGAGGCGGGCGTCGACGCCCTCGTGATCGACACGGCTCATGGCCACTCCGAAGGGGTGCTCTCGGCCGTGGCCCGCACGCGCGAGGCCTTTCCCGACGTGCAGATCGTGGCCGGCAACATCGGAACGGCCGCGGGCGCACGCGCCATCGTGGAGCGGGGGGCCGATGCGGTGAAGGTCGGGGTGGGACCGGGGTCGATCTGCACCACCCGGGTCGTCACCGGTGTGGGACTCCCGCAGCTCACCGCCATCATCGACGCGGTCGACGGGATCGACGGAGCAGTCCCGGTGATCGCCGACGGGGGGATCCGCTACTCCGGCGACATCGTCAAGGCGCTGGCGGCCGGGGCGAGTTCGGTCATGATGGGGAGCATGTTTGCCGGGACGGAGGAGTCGCCGGGAGAGGCGTTCCTCCTCGAGGGACGCCGGTACAAGACGGTGCGCGGGATGGGGTCGCTTTCCGCCATGGAGGAAGGCTCGGCCGACCGCTACTTCCAGGAGGGGCAGGAGTCGCGCAAGCTCGTCCCGGAGGGGATCGAGGGGCGCGTCCCCTACAAGGGACCGGTGAGCGACGTGATCTTCCAGCTCATCGGGGGACTCCGGAGCGGCATGGGGTACTGCGGGGCAGGTGACCTTGCCGAACTGCGGTCCCGGTCCCGATTCATCC
>CAYORZ010000092.1:739-7010 GCA_964406485.1 uncultured Gemmatimonadaceae bacterium
GCGGGAGTCGCACCCCCACGACGTCACGATCACCCGCGAGGCCCCCAACTACCACCCATGATCCGTCGCGGGCTCCCCCCGCGAGCCGCCCTCCTCCCGACCGAGCGTGTCGCCGTGCAGCTTTCCGACCTCCAGCCTCGTCTTCTCCTCGGTCCCGGACCTTCGCCGGTGCCGCCCTCGATCCTGGAGGCGCTCGCCCGGCCGACACTCGGGCACCTCGACCCCCAGTTCCTCGCGGTGATGGATGACGTGGCCGACGGGCTGCGCCTCGCCTTCGGGACCGACCACGCGATGACCTTCCCGGTGTCGGGGACGGGGTCGGCGGCGATGGAGGCGGCGGTGATGAACGTCGTCGAGCCGGGCGACCGGGTGATCGTCGGATGCCACGGGGTCTTCGGCGAGCGGATGGCCGAGATGGCGAGTCGGGTCGGGGCCGAGGTGGTGACGGTGCGGGCCGAGTGGGGCCGGATCCTGGAGCCCGAGGCGGTGATCGCCGCACTCCGGGCCCACCCGGACACCCGGGCGGTGGCGGTGGTCCTGGCCGAGACCTCGACCGGGGTGGCGCAGCCCCTGGCCGAGATCGGAGAGGCGGTGGCCTGGACGGAGGCGCTCTTCCTGGTCGACGCGGTCACGGCGATCGGTGGAACTCCGGTGGCGGTCGACGAGAATCATGTGGATGTCTGCTACGCGGGCACCCAGAAGTGTCTGAGCGTGCCGCCGGGGCTGGCGCCGATCACCTTCTCGGAGAAAGCGATGGACCGGATCCGCCGGCGTCGCACACCGTCGCCGAGCTGGTATCTCGACGTCTCGCTCCTGGCCGGCTACCTGGGCGCCGAACGCAAGTACCACCACACCGCGCCGATCAACATGGTCTATGCACTGCACCAGGGGCTGACCGAGCTCCGCCGCGAGGGGCTCGGGGCCCGCTTCGCCCGCCACGCGCGGGTCGGCCGCCGACTCCAGGAGGAGCTGGAGGCGCGCGGCTTCACCCTCTTCGCGGAGGAGGGTCACCGGCTGCCGCAGCTCACGGCGGCGCTCCTCCCGGAGGGAAGAGACGAGGCCCCCCTCCGGCGCCGCCTTCTGGAAGAGCACGGCATCGAGGTGGGCGGCGGACTCGGCTCCGCCCGCGGAAGGTTGTGGCGGATCGGCCTGATGGGGGCGGGGGCCACCGACGAGAATGTGGACCGCCTCCTCGCGGCCATCGACGATCTGCTCGGAGGCTCGGCCGCGTGAGCCCGCGCCGACGACACCTCCGGGCTCTGCCCGCCGCGGCGCTCCTCGTCGCCGTGGCCGGATGCAACCTGGTGGGGACGCCTTCGGCGCCGCCCGCTCCCGCCCCCCTCCCCCCGCCGGTGGTCGCCGTCGAGTCGGGGGTGGAGGAGGCTCCGGAGCACTCCCCCCCGGTGCCGATCCCCGAAGGCGCGGGGCTCGGCGCCGACCCGATCCTCCACTCCCCGTGGACGCTTCATCCGGTGATCCGGGAGCGGGTGGCCTACTGGACCGACCGCTACGCGGTGCGGGAGGGGCACGCCTTCCCCCGCTTCCTGGAGCGGATGGCCCCCTACGCGGAACTCGTCGACTCCGCCCTGGCCGCCGAGGGACTCCCTCTCTCCCTGCGCTACGTCCCCATCATCGAGAGCGGGTACCTCACCTCGGCCACCAGCCCGATGCAGGCGGCGGGGCTCTGGCAGTTCATGGAGCCGGTGGCGCGCTCGTTCGGGATGCACGTCTCGACGCTGATCGACGAGCGGCGCGATCCGGTGCGCTCCACCGTGGCCGCCGCCCGCTACCTGCGCGAGCTGGAGGAGCAGTTCGGGTCGTGGTTCCTCGCGCTCGCCGCCTACAACAGCGGGCCCTACCGGGTCGAGCGCCTGCTCCGGGAGCAGGCGCCCCTCGCGCCCCCCGGAGACTCCCTCTACCTCGTGATCCACCCCTACCTGCCGGCCGAAACGCGCGACTTCGTTCCCCGGTTGATCGCCGTGGCGTCGGTGGCGGAGCAACCCCATCGCTGGGGGCTCGAGGCTCCCCCGCCCGGGCAGGCCTACCGCTTCGACGAGGTCGACGTGCCCGACGCGACGTCGTTCGACGTGATCGCCGAGGCGGCCGGGGTCGACGAAGAGGTCGTGCGGATGCTGAATCCCCACATCCTCCAGGGACTCACCCCCCACGGACAGCCCACCACGATCCGGCTTCCCCCGGGCACGGCGTCCCGCTTCGCCGAGGCCTACGCCCTGATCCCCCCCGAGGAGCGGGTGACGGTGACCGAGCATATCGTCGCCTCGGGCGAGACGTTGGGCGCGATCGCCGCTCTCCACGGGATCCGGTTGCGCGACCTCCAGGCTGCCAACCCCGGGGTCGACCCTCGCCGGATGCGGATCGGGAGCCGCCTGGTGGTCCCGCTGGCGGGGGGCGCGCGCTCCGCCGGTACCGCCCCGCCGGGCGGGGGCGAGCATGTGGTGCGCAGCGGCGAGAACCTCTGGCTGATCGCGCGCCGCTACGACACGACCGTCGCCCGCCTCCGCTCGCTCAACGGACTCCGCGAGGGGGCGGTCCTCCAGCCGGGGGACCGCCTCCGGATCGGCTAGCCCGCCGGGGCGGCGAGGCGGCGCTCAGCGGGGGGACAGGGGCGGGGCGTGCCAGGTGCCGCTGGCCCCTCCCTCCTTCGAGAGGAGCCGCACGCTCTCGATGACCATCCCGCGGTCGAGGGCCTTCGCCATGTCGTAGAGGGTCAGGAGCGCGACGGAGACGGCGGTGAGGGCTTCCATCTCGACCCCGGTCCGTCCGCGGTAGCGGGCCTCGGCGGTGACCACCACGCCCGGGAGGCTCGGGTCGGGCTCGAGGTCGACGCGGAGCAGTGCCTCGGGGAGGGCATGGCAGAGAGGGATCAGATCGCTGGTCCGCTTCCCCCCCTGGATCCCGGCGAGGCGGGCCACCGCGAAGGCTTCCCCCTTTTCCAGTTCCCCGGAACGCAACGCTTCCAGGGTGGCCGGGGCCATCCTGATCCTCCCTTCGGCAACCGCCCTGCGCACGGTCTCGTGCTTCGCGGTCACATCGACCATCCGGGCGTGTCCCCTCTCGTCGAGATGGGTGGGGCGATCCGCGCTCATCGGCGGCTCCGGGCGGGAGGGTGGAGGAGGGCACGGACATCGGAGACCAGCCCGGCGACCAGAAGCTGGGGGTTCACATTGCCCCGGGCCTGCAACGCCGCCTCGTCGATGCGCGAGAGTGCGCGGGTCACGCTGTCGAGCGTCACGCCGGTCTCTTCGGCGCGGCGGGTGAGCCAGGCAACGCCGTCCTGGTTGACGGCGTGTTCGGGAACACCGGCCACGACCGCCGCGAGGTCGCGCAGCCAGATCTCGACGGCAGCCAGGACCCCGATCAGGTTGCGGGCGTCCGACGTCTTCTGTTCGAGCGCGGCCCGGAACGCGGGTCCCCGCCGTTCGGAGAGCGCCGCGCGCACGATGTTGAAGGCGACGCGCCGCGACGCCTCGAGCGGTCCCGGTTCGCCCCCCTCGCCACCGCTCGCGACGAAGCCCAGGGCACGGCCGATCGATCCCGCCGAGAGGCGGGCGGCGGTGGCGGCGGCCTCCGGCTCGTGGCCGTGCGCCTCGAGGAAGGACTGCACGGACGCCAGGGGGAGCGGCTTGATCAGCAGCGGCACCGTCCGGGAGCGGATGGTGTCGAGGAGGCGGCCGGGCCGCGACGAGGTGAGCACGAAGCGGGTATCGCGGGGCGGCTCCTCGAGGAGCTTGAGGAGGGCGTTGGCCGCCTCCTCGCTCCCCTCCTGCGAGACGAGGGTCTCGGCGTCGCCGATGATGAAGAACTGCCCCGGTCCCATCGAGGGGCGGGAGTGCGCCCGCTTGCGCAGCATCCGGGCCGCCGCGATGTAGATCCCGGTCGGCCCCTCCGCCTCGGCAGCCTGGAGGGGGCTTTCGCGGAGCTCGGCCAGCCGCGCGAAGCGCGCCTCCTCGAGCAACTCGCCCATCTTTTCCGGCGAGGCTCCCCCCCGGGGGCGGGGGAGCGCGAAGTACCAGTGCACGTCGGGGTGCTCCAGCCGGAGGGCGAGCCGGCACGGGGTGCAGTGGCCGCACGGCCCTCCGCCGGTCGGCGCCTCGCAGAGCCCGAGCTGGGCGATCCAGAGGGCGAGCCGCTGCTTTCCGACGCCCCGGGGGCCGTGGAGGAGGAGCGCCGAGGGGAGCGACTTGCGGGCGTGCGCCGCCGTCACCATCCGTCGGAACTCCTCGTGGCCGTGGACGGGGTGAAGGCTCACCGTTCCTCCCCCCGGGGGCGGAGCCAGAGGAGGGGGTCCTGGGCCGTGGGCACGCCGGCTTCGGAGGGGGCGCGAATCTGGAATTCGATGTGCGGACCTTCGGGGGTCCCCTGTCCGCCCACCGTCCCCACGACCTGCCCTGCCTCGATCACCCGGCCCTGCACGACCCCGATCTCTTCCAGGTAGAGGTAGAGGGTGTAGAATCCCCCTCCGTGACTCACCACCACCGTGGGTCCGTACCCCTCGAAGGGGCCGGCAAGGACCACGGTCCCGTCGCGCACCGCCTGGACGGGAGTACCGGCGCGCGCCGAGATCCCGATCCCGTTCCAGCGGAGGGTGGTGCCGTTGGGGCGGGTCTGCACCCCGAAGCGGTAGATCACCCCCCCGTCGATCGGCCAGTCCAGGCGTCCCGCATCGTCGAAGTCCAGCGTGCGGGGAGGGGCGTCGGCCACCGCCGTCGCGGTCCGGCTCCGCTCGAGGTCACCCATCAGCCCCGCGAGCCGCGCCTCGTCGGCCGCCAGGCGGTCGAGGCGGGAATTCGTGGAGCGCTCGACCGTCTGGAACCGCTGGAGGGTGGACTGTCGCTCGCTCTCGACCGACCGGAGGGACTCCACCTCGCTCTGGCGGCGGCTGCGCAGGCGCGAGAGTTCGCGCAGACTCTCCCGCAGCTCGAGGTCCTGCTGGGTGAGCGAGGACTCGAGCTCGGCGATCTTGTCGACGAGGGCCCGGTCGGCGGCAGTGATCATGCGGAGGTAGCGATAGCGGGTGAGGAGGTCGCCGAAGGATTCCGCGCCGAGAAGTACCCGGACGGTGTGCAGCGGTCCCAGCTTGTAGACCTCGCGCAGGCGGGTGGCGAGCGTTTCGCTCCCCCGTCGGAGCCGTTCGCGGGTCTGGGCGAGGAGGGCGGAATTCTCTTCGGCGCGCTCTGCCGTGGCCTCGGTCTGGAACTCCAGTTCGGCCAGGACGGAGCGGGAGGCGCTGAGTTGCCGCTCGATATTGATCAGCTCGGCCGAGACGTCGGCCACCTGCCCCCGGACGGAGCGGAGTTCGGCCTGGAGGATGGCTCGCTCCTCGCGGATCCGCTCGAGCCGCTGACGGCTCGCCCGGATCTGCTCGTCGAGGGTGGGCGTGCCCCCCTGACCGGCCACGGGGGCGGCGAGGGCCACGGCGAGGAGGAGTCCCACACCCGCCCTCCGCATCAACTCACCTCGCGCAGATGCCGGCGCACCGCCAGGATCGACGCCACCCCCCCGAGGACGCCGCCGGCCAGCAGTCCCCCGAGCAGCCAGCTCGCGGGGAGCCAGAGAATGTCGAAGAGAAAGCCGGAGACGACCCGGTGGGCCAGCGCGGTGAGGAGGATCGCCAGCAGCCCCCCGACGCCCCCGGTCAGGAAGCCCTCCAGCAGGAACGGACGCCGGATGAACCGGTCGCGTGCCCCGACCAGCCGCATCACGTAGATCTCGTCGCGACGCGCGAAGATGGCAATGCGGAGCGCCGTCCCGATCATCAGGGCGGCCACGAGGGCGAAGGCAAGCCCGAGGGCCAGTGAAGTGGCGCCGGCCAGGCGACGGAGGGTGTCGATGCGGTCGACCCACTCCCGTCCGTACTCGACATCTTCCACCCCCGGGATCGCTTCCGCGATGGCCGCGACCAGCTCCACCGTCTCGGGACCGCGGCTGCCCTCCTCGAGCCCGACCTCGAGCGAGGCCGGGAGGGGGTTGGATTCCAGCCCGCGGAAGACTTCGGCGAAGTCCTGGAGGTCGCGGCGCGCCCGCGCGAGAGCGGAGTCCTTCGAGACGAAGGTCACGGCCGAGATTTCCGGCTGGTTCCGGAGTTCGGACACCGCGGCCTCGATCTGCGCGGCCGTCGCCTCGTCGTCGAGGTAGGCGACCACCTCGACCCGCGACTCGATCGTCTCGAGGGCGACCTGGAGGTTGTGGGTGACCAGCCCGAAGAGGCCCACGACGAAGAGCGCCAGCCCGACCATCCCGGCGGCGAGGC
>CAYORZ010000093.1:0-6977 GCA_964406485.1 uncultured Gemmatimonadaceae bacterium
TTCAACCTTCCCGAACGATTCGACCTCGAGTACATCGGCGAAGACAACGACCGCCACCGGCCCTTCATGCTGCACCGGGTCCTCGTGGGGTCGATGGAGCGCTTCGTCGGGGGACTGATCGAGCACTACGCGGGGGCATTCCCGGTCTGGCTCGCCCCCGAGCAGGTGCGGGTACTGCCGATCTCGGAACAGTGGACCGCGAGTGCCGAGGCGCTGGTGGACCTCCTGAAGGCCCGGGGGATCCGCGCCGAACTCCACGACCGGGACACCCTCTCGTACCGGATCCGCGAAGCGGAGATGATGAAGGTTCCGTACATGGCCGTCGTGGGGGAGCGCGAGGCCGAAGCCGGGACGGTGGCGGTGCGCCGGCGGGGAGAAGGGCGCAAGCAGGAGGTGATGGACCGGGAGGCGTTTGCCGACCTCGTCCAGGAGAAGATCCGGACCCGCGCCCTGGATCTGGCCGACGACCCCGGAGGGTGACCGGACCGGCCTCCGCGGCAGGGGATTGACCGAGGCGCCAGTTGCCGCGAAATTGCCCCATCGTTCCCGGGATGCAGCCTGCGCGGCACGCGCGGCGCTCACCCGGAGCGAAGACAATACGGAAGTGGGTCGGCGGCGGCCGGCCCCACCTGCGTCGGCACCACGGTGGCCGGCGGTTCGGGTTCGTTGACGACGGCAGGAGCACCTCCGGCTTGGGGGGATCGTTCCCGCATCGCTGCCGAGCCCGGATCTGTTCCGGGCTTTTTTTATTGATTCGTGGGGATGGGCAATCCCCTGCGGAGGAAGAGCCATCAGCGAGAAGCGGGTCCGTGTGAACGACCAGATCCGGATCAGCCCGATCCGCCTCATCGGCGGTGACGGCGAGCAGATCGGGATCGTGACGCTGGACCAGGCCCGGGAACGGGCAGAAGAGACAGGCCTCGACCTCGTCGAGGTGGCACCGGATGCGCGGCCGCCCGTGGTGCGGTTGATGGACTACGGACGGTACCGCTACGAGGAGGCCCGCGCCGCGCGCGAGGCCCGGAAGAAGCAGCACACGATCCAGATCAAGGAGGTGAAGTTCCGCCCCGGGATCGAGGATCACGACTACGCCTTCAAGACCCGCCACGCCCGGCGGTTCCTGGAAGAAGGAAACAAGGTCAAGCTGACCATGCGGTTTCGCGGTCGGCAGGTGACGCATTCGGAGCTCGGCCGCGAGGTGCTGCTCCGGGTCGTCGATGACCTGAAGGACGTGGGTGCGCCGGAAGGGCACCCGACATTCGAGGGGCGCGTCATGACATTGATGATCGCCCCACTGAAGAGCCGGTGACGACGGCGTCACCGACCGACCTGCGGGAGAGACCATGCCGAAGATGAAGACGAACCGGGCTGCGGCGAAGCGCCTCAAGCGCACCGCATCCGGCAAGCTCAAGCGCTACAAGGCGAATCACAGCCACATCCTGACGAAGAAGAATCGCAAGCGGAAGCGCCGCCTGCGCTCGTCCACCCTCGTGTCCAGGGCGGACCAGGGGCGCATGGACCAGCTCCTTCCCTACGGCTGACCAGGAGAACCGACGATGCCTCGTACCAAGGGCGCGGTTCCGCGCAACGCACGCAAGAAGAAGGTCTTCAAGACAGCCAAGGGGTACTTTGGCGGTCGCAAGAACCTGTACCGTACCGCGAAGGACGCGGTCGAGCGGGGGTGGGAGCACGCCTACCGCGATCGCAAGAAGAAGAAGCGCAACTTCCGCCAGCTCTGGATCGCACGCATCAACGCGGCGGCCCGGGAGCACGACCTGTCCTACTCGCGCTTCATGCACGGCCTCGATCGGGCGGGCATCGAGCTCGACCGGAAGGCGCTCGCCGACCTGGCCGTGCGCGACCCGGGTGCCTTCGGGGCGCTGGTGGAGCGGGCCCGGGAAGGTCTCGACGCGGCGTCCTGACGCGGTGCGCGCCGGACCGCGCGATCGGACCATGCAGGCCCGGACGGGGGCTTCACGGAGGTGGATCGTGAAGCCCCCGTCGTTCGTTGTCGACCGGGGGCGGTTGCCCCTGCCATGCGGGGTGGTAGCTTTGGTCGCCCCCGTTGTCGTCTTGCCCGAGCAGGTGATTCACAGGTGATCCATGAGTGATGCCGCATCCCTCGTCGAGCAGCTCGAAGCCCTGGCCCAGGAAGCGCTGGATGCGCTCGAACGGGCCGCCGATCCGCCCGCCATCGAGGCGCTGCGGGTCCGATACCTCGGCCGGAAGGACGGACGCATCTCCGGAGTGCTTCGCGGCCTCGGCCGGCTCGACCCCGCCGATCGCCCGCAGGTGGGGGCGGCCGCCAACCGGGTAAAGGGGCTGCTCGAGGCCCGGCTCGAGGAGCGGCTGGCCCACGCGACCGCCCCGGGCGAAGTCGACGCTCCGGACCTCAGCCTTCCGGGCCGCCGCATCCGGGAGGGGGGCCGCCACCCCGTCACCCGCGTCATGGACGAGATCTGGGACGTCTTCCGCTCGATGGGCTTCAGCCGCGCCCGCGGTCCGGAAGCCGAGACCGAGTGGTACAACTTCCAGGCGCTCAATACCCCCCTCGACCACCCGGCGGCCGACGAGCAGGACACCTTGTATCTGCGCGACTCCGTCCTGCTGCGGAGCCACACCTCACCGGTCCAGATCCGCACGCTGGAGTCCCATACCCCTCCGATCCGGATCCTCGCACCGGGGTGGGTCTACCGTCGCGACACCTATGACGCGACCCACACCCCCGCCTTCCTCCAGGTCGAGGGACTCGTCGTCGACGAGGGGGTCACCTTCGTCGATTTCAAGGCGACGCTGGCCGAGTTCGCACGGCGGATGTGGGGTCCCGAGACGAAGATCCGGCTGCGCCCGTCCTTCTTTCCCTTCACCGAGCCGAGCGCGGAAGTCGACGTGAAGCGGGTGATCACGCGGCCGGATGGCTCGACGTACGAGACAGAGTGGCTCGAGATCATGGGCGCGGGAATGGTCGATCCGGCCGTGCTCGACGCTGCCGACATCGACTCCGAGCGGTACACGGGTTTCGCGTTCGGCATGGGCCCCGCCCGGATCGCCATGATCAAGTACGGGGTCGACGACCTCCGCACCTTCTTCGACAACGACATGCGGTTCCTTCGGCAGTTCGTCCCGGGAGGGGTGCAGTGAACGTCTCGCTCCGGTGGTTGCGGGCCCTGGCCCCCGGCGTGGAGTCCGACGCCGAGGCACTGGCCGAGCGGATGGCCGCACTCGGCTTTCCCGTCGAGGGGACCGAGGCGCTCGGAGACCTTCTCTCCGACATCGTGGTCGCGCGGGTGGTCGAGGCGGGGCCCCACCCCAACGCCGACCGACTCTCGCTCTGTCAGGTCGACGCAGGCGGCGGCGAAGTGCTCTCGGTCGTCTGCGGGGCGCCCAACGTCGAGGCCGGCGGCCTCTACCCCTTCGTGCCGGTCGGGGGCGTGTTGCCGGACGGCATGAAGATCCGCCGGGCAAAGATCCGGGGGGAGCGCTCCAACGGGATGCTCTGCTCCCCGCGCGAACTGGGACTCGGCACGGATCACTCGGGACTCCTCACCCTGCACACCGACGCCGAACCGGGCACGCCCTTCATCCAGGCGTGGGACCTCGAGGGCGAGGTGCGGTTCGATGTCGAGGTGACGGCGAACCGCGGAGACCTCCTCAGTCACCTGGGGATCGCCCGCGAAGTGGCTCCTCGCGGGGTGGAGGGAGTCCGCCTGCCACCGATCCCGGGGGGGACGGCTCCCGACTTCGAGTTGCGGAGCGCCGACGACGCGGTCGAGGTCGACGGGGTGCGGGTCGCCATCGCGGAGCCGGACCACTGCGGTCGCTTTCTCGGGGCGGTGATCCGGGGAGTGACGGTCGGGCCCTCTCCCGACTGGCTGCAGAACCGGCTGCGCGCGATCGGGGCGCGACCGATCAACAACGTGGTCGACGCGACCAACTACGTGCTCTTCGAGCTCGGCCAGCCCACCCACGCCTACGACCTGGCCACCCTCCGGGGGAACACCGTCGTGGCCCGCCTCGCGCGCGAGCGCGAGCGGGTGCGCACCCTCGACGATGTGGATCGGACCCTGGACCCCTCGATGCTCGTGATCGCCGACGGCGAGCAGACGATCAACGTGGCCGGGATCATGGGCGACGCCGAGACCGGGGTGACCGACGCCACGACCGACCTCTTCATCGAGTGCGCCCACTTCGAACCCCGTTCGGTACGGATGACGAAGAAGGCGCTCGCCATCCAGAGCGACGCCGCCTACCGCTACGAGCGTTTCGTCGATCCGGCGGGGCAGGAGCGGGCGCTGCGACGGCTGCTGGAGATCCTCCTGGCGACTGCGGGGGGGACGCTTCATCCGGTCGTGGCCGATGTCCACCCGCGCCCCTGGGTCCCGCCCGTCATCACGCTCCGCCGGAGCCGGGTCGAACAGCTGCTCGGGGTCCCCTTCGACGCCCCCACGCTCGCGGGGCACCTCCGCCCCCTCGGCTTCGGCGTCGAGGAGGGCGACGGGGAAGCGCTGCAGGTCACGGTGCCCGGGTGGCGGGGCTACGACGTCACCCGTGAGGTCGACCTCATCGAGGAAGTCGCGCGCCGGCATGGCTACGACCGCTTCCCCGAGGAGGGCGGCCCCTACCGGTCGACGACGGTCCCCGATCACCCCCTCTTCCGTCTCGAGGACACCCTGCGCGACGTCCTCGCCGGAGCAGGGGTATTCGAGGCACAGACCCCCGCATTCGTCCCCGAGGGCGAAGGCGAGGTCTGGCTCACCAACCCGCTCTCGCAGGCCGAGCCCGTGCTTCGGCGCGACCTGGTCCCCTCGCTCCTCCGCCGCGTCGAGCACAATCTGGCGCGTGGGGTGCGCGACGTCCGCCTCTTCGAGATCGCCACGAGCTTCCGCTCGGCGGGGCCCGGAGCGGCCCCCATCGAAGAGACGCGTCTGGCCGCCGTCCTCACCGGACGCCGCACCCCGGAGCACTGGAGCGGCGGCAACGAGCCGCTCGATCTGCGCGACCTCCAGGGGCTGCTCGCCATGGTGCTCGAGTGGGCCCGCCCCGGGGCGCGCCTCGTCGCCGACGACGTCGAAGGGAGTCGGCTCCGCCCCGGCCACGGCTGGCGGCTGGTCGAGGGGGAACGGACCGTGGGCTTCGGCGGCACCGTCGATCCGGCGTACCTCGACCTCCCCCCCTGGGCGGGCGAGGTGCACGCGTTCGAGGTGGGACTCCCCTCCTGGCCCCCCCCGCCGCCCGTGCCGCTGGCCCGGAAGCTTCCTGCCTACCCCGCGGTCGAGCGCGACGTGGCGCTGATCGTTCCGAAGTCGGTCGAGGCCGGCCGCCTGGCCGAGCAGGCGCGCGAGGGTGGGGGACCGCTTCTCGAAGCGGTCGAGATCGTCGATCTCTACGAGGGGGACCGCCTCCCCGAGGGGACCCGTTCGATCGCGTACCGCTTCCGCTTCCGCTCGCACGAGGGTACCCTCACCGACGACGAGGTGGAGCGGGCGTTCCGCTCGATCGTGGGTCGCATGGAGGAGGAGCCGGGTGTCCACATCCGACGATAGGGTCCGGGCGGAGTCCACCGAAGCCGCACTGGCCGCTCTGGAGCGGACCGTCGAGCGGGGCCTGCGCGCCATCGCCCAGATGGAGCGTGCGCTCCGCGAGGCGCGGGAGCGCCGTGACGAGGTCGAGCGGCTCCTCGCGCAGCTGGCCGACGGAGAGGAAAACCCGGCCCACATGCAGCAGCGGATCCAGGCCCTGACGGCAGAAAACACCGAATTGCGGCGGCGCATCGACGAGGGGCGGGAAGGCGTCGAGCGCCTGCTTGCCCGCATCCGATTCCTCGAGGAGCAGCGTTGAGATGAACGAACGCAAGGCCGTGACCGTGCGCATCGCCGGCGAGGAGCACGCGATCCGCTCCGCCGCCCCCCCCGACTACACCCGCCGCTGCGCCCGTCTCGTCGACGAGCGGATCACCGAGATCCGGAGGCGCTCATCGCTCGTGGAGGGACACCGGGCCGCCATCCTGGCCGCCCTCTCGATCGCCGACGAATACTTCCAGGCGCGCGAGGAACTGCGTCGGCTCCGGGAGTCGGTCGCCGAACGGGCCGAGGCCCTCGCCGAGCGGATCGACGCCGCACTCCCCGACGGCTGAGCGCTTGCGCGCGCGTAGGCCCGGGACCTATCGTGCCCCCACATATCGTGCCCGGGGTCGCCGCAACGGGACTCGGGGCACCGACGATTCCAATGATCGGGCCGTGCCGGCCCGGATTCGGAGTGATACATGGGATCCCCGCTGGCAGTCCTCGCGGCGGTCCTGGGTGGCCTGCTTCTCGGCGCCGTCGCGGGAGTCCTCCTGGCGGGAGTCCGGGAGCGACGACGACGGCAACGCGACGTGGCGGCCGCCCGGGACGACGCCTCGCGCATCCTCGCCCGTGCACGTGAGGAATCCGAGAGTCTGCTCCGGAGCGCGGAGCTCGAAGGACGCGACACCACGCTCCGTCTGCGTGAGAGCTGGGAGGCGGAAGAGAGCCGCCGCCGCGAGGAACTCGAACGCGCCGAGCGGCGCGCCGAGGAGCGTTCCGACAACCTCGACCGGCGCGCCGACGTCCTCCAGGACCGCGAGGGGAAACAGGAGGAGCGGGCACGCGACCTGGAGGGGAGGGAAGCGGCCGTGCGCGCCCGCGAAGAAGAGGCCGAGGCCGCCGTGCTCGAGGCGCGCCGCCGGCTGGAGTCCCTCGCCGGGATCTCCGAGACCGACGCCCGCCGCAAGCTGATCGACGACCTTCTCGACGAAGCCCGCGCCGCGGCCGCCAACCAGATCCGCGAGATCCGCGAGGAAGCGCAACGCACCGCGGAACGCGAGGGAAAGAAGATCCTGTCGCTGGCGATCCAGCGGATGGCGGCCGAGACGACGGCCGAGACCACCGTCTCGGTCGTGCAACTCCCCTCCGACGAGATGAAGGGGCGGATCATCGGGCGGGACGGGCGCACCATAC
>CAYORZ010000094.1:0-6952 GCA_964406485.1 uncultured Gemmatimonadaceae bacterium
TGTACGGAGTCAACTGGGAAGCGGCGCTGGTGGAGCGCGAGATCGACACACTGCGCGGCTGCCGGGGTATCGGTCCGGTGCGCGAGGGCAACGACGCCTACCGCCAGGCACAACACGACGTCTACGGCGGGGTCGTCCTCGCCCTCTCCCAGCTCATCTACGACCAGCGGATTCTCACGGTCGACGCGGAGGCGCTCCTCCCCCGACTGGAGGAGGCCGGCGAGCTGGCCATCCGCTTCTTCGGATTGCCCGACGCGGGGATCTGGGAATTCCGGGGGTACGCGCACCCCCACACCCACTCCAGCCTGATGTGCTGGGTGGCCTGCGACCGTCTGGCGCGCATTGCCCGTCACGTGGGCGATCCCGGGGCGGAGCAGCGGTGGGGGGCAGAAGCCGCCCGCATGCAGGAGGTGATGCTCGAGCGCGCCTGGTCGGATTCGGTGGGCAGTTTCACCGCCGCCTTCGACGACGACACCCTCGATGCCAGCGTGCTTCTCATGTTCGAACTCGGATTCCTTCCTCCCGACCACCCGAAGATGGTCTCGACCCTCGAAGTGGTCGAACGCGAACTGCTGCGCGACGGGTACGTCTACCGCTACACGCGCGAGGACGATTTCGGGGCCCCGCGCAACGCCTTCCTGGTCTGCACCTTCTGGCTGGTCGACGCCCTGGCCATGGTGGGTCGGATGGACGACGCCCGCGCCCTTTTCGAGCGCCTCCTCGCAGCGCGCACCCGGTTGGGGCTGATGGCCGAGCACATCGACCCCCGCACCGGCGAGCTGTGGGGCAACTTTCCCCAGACCTACTCCATGGCCGGCATCATCAATTGCGCCGCCCGCCTTTCCCGCTCCTGGGAGGGAGCGGTATGAGACACTCCGACGACCTTCCCGACGCCCTCGACCACCTCCCCGCCTTTCTCGGACTCATGGACCGGCGACCGGCCCTGATTCTCGACTTCGACGGCACCCTTTCGCCGATCGTCGAGGAGCCCGACGCGGCCGCCCCCCTCGCGGGGGTGATCCCGCTCCTCGAGCGGCTGGCACGGGAGGGCCCCGTCGCCCTCATCAGCGGGCGTTCCCTCGACGACCTCCGGAAGCGTGTCGCGATCGAGGGCCTTGCCCTGGGCGGGAGCCACGGCTTCGAGTTGTGCACGCGCGGCGGGGAGCGACTGCACCCCTACCCCGAATCCGCCGCGCAGCTCGTCGAGCCCGCCCGTGCCCTCGAGCGTCTCGCCCGCACCGTCCCCGGCGCCGAAGTCGAGAACAAGCGCTTCGCGCTCGCACTCCATCTGCGCGCGGTCGTCGACCCGGTCGACCTCCGGAGGGCCGAGGCGGCGGCCCGGGCCCTCGCCGCCGCGCACGGGTTGCGCACCACCCGCGGGCGGGGCGTCTTCGAGCTTCACCCCTCGATCGACTGGCACAAGGGGCGGGCGGTGGAATGGTTTCTCGAGCGGTGGGCAGACGACGGCTTTCGGGGGCCCGTGGTCGGCATCGGCGATGACCAGACCGACGAAGATATCTTTCGCGCCTTGCGGAATCGAGGAATTCCCGTGGTTGTGCGTCCGGTTCCCCCCCGCCCGACGGCCGCGCGGTGGCGCGTCGACAACCCCGTGGAAGTGCGCAGGTTGCTGCGCGAAATGGCCGATGCCTTCGAGGAAATCGGGGTCGGCGACACCCGCTGATCCCCCCCTTCTTCACTGGCATGAACCCTGCGTTGAAAGGAGATCTCCCTCACCCCCGTGCCGCCGGAGGCACACCATGAAACACGTCATCGTCTCGAATCGCGTCCCGAAACCGGGCCAACCCCCCACCGGAGGTCTTTCCGTTGCCCTCCTCGATGCCCTGACCACGTCGTCAGGGGTGTGGTTCGGGTGGAATGGCGGAAGTCCCGAACCCCGCTCCGCCCCCTCGGTCCAGCACCACGACGGGGTGGACTTCGCGACCGTCCCCCTCTCGGAAGAGGATTACGACGGGTATTACCGAGGGTTCTCCAACGGCGTCCTCTGGCCCCTCTTCCATGGGCGGCTCGAAGCGCTCGACCACGATCGCGACGACCGCGAGATCTACCTGGATGTCAACCGCTACTTTGCCGACCACCTGAGCGTGGGGCTGGAGGCAGACGACATCGTGTGGGTCCAGGACTACCACCTGATCCCGCTCGGACAGGAGCTGCGGGAGCGGGGGTTTGCCGGGCGACTCGGCTTCTTTCTCCACACCCCCTTCCCCCCCTTCGAGGTGCTCCGCGCTCTCCCCGACTGGGAGGATCTGCTCGATGCCTTCCGGGCGTACGACCTCGTGGGCTTCCAGACCGAGCACGACCTGCGCCACTTCGCGCACGCGGTCGGGCGGCGCCCCGGAACGGTCCTTTCGGGTCGGGGATCGCGGGTCGAGTGGGCGGGACGCACGGTGGAGTTCGGGGCGTTTCCGGTGGGGATCGACGTCGAGGTGACGGCCCGTATTGCGGCCGAGAACACCGACAGCCCCGACGCCCTCGCCCTCCTCGAGTTCGCGGGGGAGCGGCCGCTCATCGTGGGGGCGGACCGCCTCGACTACACCAAGGGACTCGTGCAGCGCGTGCGGGCCTTCGAACGCCTGCTTCTCGACGACGAGGAGCACTCCCTCGACCCGGTCTGCGTGCAGATCGCTGCCCCCTCCCGGACCGGCGTCGACGAGTACCGGCAGCTTGCCGAGCGGTTGCAACAGGAGGCCGGTCGCATCAACGCCCGCCACAACCGTCCCGACTTCAACCCCATCCGCCTGATCGGGCGCTCCCTCCCCCGCTCCACCGTCCTCGGCTTCCTCGCCATCGCCGATGTGGGACTCGTGACCCCGGTGCGGGACGGAATGAATCTGGTGGCGAAGGAGTTCATCGCGGCCCAGTCGGGCGCTGACCCCGGGGTCCTGGTCCTCTCCACCCTGGCGGGCGCCGCGGTGGAGCTCGCCGACGTGGCCGTCCTGGTCAATCCCTACGACCTCGATGGAGTGGCCGAGGGACTGCGCACCGCCCTCACGATGCCGCTCGCCGAGCGGCAACGGCGGTGGGAACTGGGCATGTCGATCCTGCGGGAGACGACGGCCGCCGACTGGCGCAACCGCTTCCTGGAGCGGCTGCGTGCGCCCCGGATCGACACCGGGGAGTGGACGAGTTCGCACCCGGCGGCCTGATCACCTGTTGATCCGGGCCGCCAACCCCTCTATACTTCCGGGCTCACGCCTGCGCGCCTGCAGGCGGGTTCCCCTGTACGGAATGCCGGACGCGACGTATGCCCAACATCAAGAGCTCCAAGAAGCGGATGGTCCTCGAGCGCAAGGCCAACGAGGCGAATCGCCAGAAGCGGTCGGCCCTCCGCACCGCGGTGAAGAAGGTGCGCCTTTCCGAAGACGTCGAAGAGGCCCGCACCCTCTATCAGGACGCCGTGTCGCTCCTCGACCGGGCCGCGACGAAGCGGCTCGTGCACCCGAATCGGGCAGCCCGCGTGAAGAGCCAGCTCGCTCGCCACCTCCGCGCGCTGGAGGGCTGAGCGCCCGCCGTCCCACCCCCGTCCGGGGGTGGTTCCGGCTGCTGAACCGAGAAGGGCCCCGGGGGATCGCCCCGGGGCCCTTCGTGCATCCCGGCCGGGTGGGCCGCGGCGCTACCCCTCGTGCACCACGCGTCCCCCCACGATCGTCGCGACCGCGCGCCCTTTCAGCGTCCACCCCGCGAAGGGGGTGTTGCGGCTCAGCGAGACGAAGACGGCGGGGTCGACCTGCCACTCCGCATCGAGGTCGAGCACCGTGACGTCGGCCGGCGCCCCGACCGCAAGCGTCCCGCCCGGGAGCCCGAAGGCCCGGGCCGGCTGCACGCTCATCCGCTCGATCAGTGTGGAGAGGTCGAGCACGCCTTCGCCCACGATGTGCGTGAGCATCAGGCCCACCGCCGTCTCGAGCCCCACGATGCCGTTGGGGGCGTCCTCGAAGGCGCGCTCCTTCTCGTCGTAGTGGTGGGGGGCGTGATCCGTGGCGATGACGTCGAGCGTTCCGTCGCGGAGTCCTTCCACCACCGCCATGCGATCGGCCTCGGTGCGGAGAGGCGGATTCATCTTCGCCTCGGTCCGGTATCCTTCCACCGCCTGGTCGGTCAGGAGCAGGTGGTGGGGCGAGGCCTCGGCGGTGACCCGCACCCCCCGCGCCTTCGCCTGCCGGATCGCGTCGACACCGAAGCGGGTGGAGACATGCTGGAGGTGGATATGGCCCCCGGTGAACTCCGCGACCAGGAGGTCGCGCACGATGTGCACGTCTTCGCTCGCATTCGGCTTGCCCCGCAGTCCCAGACGACTGGAGACCAGCCCCTCGTTCATCTGCCCGCCCTCGGAGAGGGTGAGTTCCTCGGGGTGGTCGGCGACGGGCACCCCGAAGCCGCGGGCGTACTCGAGGGCCAGGCGCATCAGCCCCGAATCCATGATCGGATGCCCGTCGTCGGTCACCGCCACCGCCCCCGCCTCGATCATCTCGCCGATGGGGGCCAGCCGTTGTCCGGCGAGTCCGAGCGAGATCGCGCCGGTCGGGTAGACCCGGGCAGCACCCGCCTCGATGCCGCGGGCGGCCACGAAGGCCACGAGTGCGGGGGAGTCGATCACCGGGTCGGTGTTGGGCATGGCCACGACCGCGGTGAAGCCGCCGGCCGCCGCCGCCCTCGCCCCCGAGGCGATCGTCTCCTTGTGCTCCTGGCCAGGTTCCCGCAGGTGCACGTGCACGTCGATGAGCCCGGGGGTCACCACCCGCCCCGCCGCCTCGATCACGCGCGCCCCCTCGGGGGGATCGAGCGTGCCCCCGACCCCGGCCACCACCCCGTCGACCAGGAGGAGGTCGCCGACGGTGTCCATCGTCTGCGAGGGATCCACGATCCGTCCACCACGAAGGAGGAGGGGGGGATGGGTCACGCGTCGCCTCCCTTCTTGGCCGCTTCGGCCCGATCAGGGGTCCCGCCCGCCAGGAGGTAGAGCACCGCCATCCGGACGGCGACCCCGTTGGTCACCTGGTTGAGAATCACCGAATGCGGCCCGTCGGCCACATCGGAGTCGATCTCCACTCCCCGGTTGATGGGTCCGGGGTGGAGGATGAGGATGTCGCGCGGGGCCGCGTCAAGCCGCTTCTGCGAGACGCCGTAGATGCGGTTGTACTCCCGCAGGGAGGGGACGAAGCCGCCCTGCATCCGCTCCAGCTGCAGCCGGAGCACGTTGAGCACGTCGGCCCACTCGATCGCCTCCTCGATGCGCGTGAAGGCCCGCGCCCCCATCTCCTCGATCCCCACGGGGAGGAGGGTGCGGGGACCGCACACCCCCACCTCGGCCCCCAGGGCGAGAAGCCCGAAGAGGTTGCTGCGGGCGACCCGCGAGTGGAGGACGTCGCCGACGATGCAGACCTTGAGCCCCTCGATGCGGCCGCGGTGGTCGCGGATCGTGAGGAGGTCCAGGAGGGCCTGCGTGGGGTGTTCGTGCCGTCCATCACCCGCGTTGATCACGTTGGAGGGAATCCGCTCCGCGAGGACGCGCGCCGCCCCCGCCGAGCCGTGCCGCATCACCACCACGTCGATCCGCATCGCCTCGAGATTGCGTGCGGTGTCGACGAGCGTCTCTCCCTTCACCACGCTCGATCCGGTCGAGGCGATGTTGACGGTGTCGGCGCTCAGCCGCTTCTCTGCAAACTCGAACGAGATCCGCGTGCGGGTGGAGGGCTCGAGAAAGAGGTTGACGATCGTCTTGCCCCGCAGGACCGGCACCTTCTTGATCCGGCGTTCGCTGATCTCCTTGAACGGCTCGGCGGTGTCGAGGATCGTCTCGATCTGCTCGGCCGAGAGGCCTTCCAGACCGACGAGATCCTTCCCGAGGGGGGCCGACGGGGTGGTCACTCCTCCTCCTCCTCCACGCGCACGAGTTCGACGGCGAGGCGTCCGTCTTCTTCGGGAACCAGCACCTCGACCTGCTCCGTCCCCGGCACATCGAGGCGCCGGCCCACCACATCGGCCCGGATGGGAAGCTCGCGCCCGTCCCGCTCCACGAGCACACAGAGGAGCACCCGGTCCGGGCGGCCCCAGTCCATCAGCTCGTTGAGGGCGGCGCGCACGGTACGCCCCGTGTAGAGGACGTCGTCGACGAGGACCACGGTCCGGCCGTCGATCCCGGTCGCCGGAAGGTCGGTCTCGCCGATCACCGGGCGCGGCCCGATCACGGCGAGGTCGTCGCGGTAGAGGGTGATGTCGAGGGCGCCGGTGGGGGGCGTCGTCCCCTCGACCCGGGCGATCTCGTCGCGGAGGAGAGCGGCGAGGGTGTCTCCCCGGCGTCGGATCCCCATCAGGACGAGTCCCTCGAGTCCGCCGTTGCGCTCGACGATCTCGCGTGCCATCCGCGACAACGCCCGGCGCACGGCGGCGTCGTCCATGACGAGGGTGCGCGAGCGGAGGGGCATCGGCGGGGGGTCGAAGGTGGGGCGGGGGCGCAGGGGACGCCCGCGGGCGTCGGGAAGATGCCCCCCGCGAGCGCGACGTGTCAACGAGCCCGACGCGTCGTGGCGGGCGTGATCCGCGACCGTCGCTCGCCGGCTTTACATCGCGCCCCCCCTCCCGCATTGTCACCCGTCCACTCTTCCCCGTCTTTCCTGCATCGAGTGCCCGGATGTCTCGCTTCCTTCGCGCCTTGATCCTCCCCGCCTGTGCGGTCCTCCTCCTCGTCGTGGCGGGGGCGCCGGGCCTGGCGGCGCAGGGGTTCGAGACGCGACCGGCGGTGGCGCTGAAGGGCGTCCCGTTCAGCCTCGTGGTGAACGGTCCCGCCGAGCTCGGAGACGCTGTGTCCTTCCGGATCGTCGACGCGACGGGGGCAGAGGTGGCGTCGGGGAGCGTCGACCCGCTCGGGAGCGCGACGGTCGAAGGGGTCGTGATCGATGACGCCGAAGCGCTCCCCCTCACCCTCGAGATCGCC
>CAYORZ010000095.1:0-6939 GCA_964406485.1 uncultured Gemmatimonadaceae bacterium
CAGAACCAGAAGAAGACCGACCAGGCGAGCGCTCGGGCGAGGAGCACGGGGTCTCGCGCTACCCCGAGCGCCTGGAGGAAGGCCTCCAGCCCCTCGGCCACCCGCTGGGCCGCCCCTTCGGGGAGGAAGCGCCGGGCCACCCGCTCGCCCAGGCGCACCACCCGCGTCGGAAAGAGCAGGAGGACGATGATGAGGACACCCACGCCCCCGAGCAGGATCACGGCGCTCTGCAGGAGCGCGGTGAAGCGGGGGCCCAGCGTCACTTCGGGGAAGGAGGGCATCATCACCGTCCCCACGAGGAAGCCGGCGAGCACCACCCAGTCGAGGAGGCGTTCCATCACCAGCGACCCCAGCGCCGCACCGATCCCGACGCGGGGATCCAGCCGCGAGAAGCTGTAGACCCGGGCGAACTCCCCCACCCGCGCCGGGAGGAGGTTGTTGGCCATGAAGCCGATGTTGACGGCCGCCCACCGGTCCCGCAGCCGGGTATCGGGGACGACCGGATGGAGGAGGACCTTCCACCGGACCGCCCGCCAGAAGAAGCCGCTGGTCGCGACGAAGACGGAGGCTGCCAGCAGGAGGAAGTCGGCGCCGCGAATCGCCTGCCACACCTCGGCGAGGTCGGTTCCGCGAAGGGTGAACCAGATGAGGAAGGCAGAGAGCGCGAAGCCGACGAGGGTCTTCGCGTTCACGGACCCCCGCCCCGGGCGCGGCGCACGATCGCTGCCATCTCCGAGACGGCCCGCTCCATCCCCACCAGGACGGCCCGCGACACCACGGAATGTCCGATGTTGAGTTCCTCGATCTCGGGGATCTCCGCGACGGGGCGGACGTTCTCGTAGGTGAGTCCGTGGCCGGCGTGCACGTCGAGCGCGTGCGCCCGCCCGGCCTCCGCCGCCCGCAGGAGTCGCGCCACCTGCCGGGCGGCCTCCGCGCCGCGGGCGTGGGCGTACTCCCCCGTGTGGAGTTCGACGGCCTCGACCCCCAGTTCGGCCGACCACTCCAGGGCGGCCTCGTCGGGGTCGATGAAGAGCGAGGTGCGCGCCCCCGCCTCCCGGAGCCGCTCCACCGTGGCCCGCACCCGCTCGCGGGTCGCGGCCGAGGAGAGGTCGAGGCCGCCCTCGGTCGTCACCTCCTCCCGCCGCTCGGGCACGAGGGTGGCCTGGTGCGGCCCGATCGCGCAGGCGATCTCGACGATCTCGTCGATCGCCGCCAGCTCGAAGTTCATCGGGGTGCGGATCGTCGCCGCGAGCAGTTCCACGTCGCGGTCCTGGATGTGCCGGCGGTCCTCGCGAAGGTGGATCGTGATGCCGTCGGCTCCGCCCAGCTCGGCGAGGACGGCGGCGCGCACCGGATCCGGCTCGTCGGTCCTGCGGGCCTCGCGAACGGTGGCGACGTGATCGATGTTGATGAAGAGACGCATTCAGGCGTCCTCGGTACGGGGCGTGGGGAGGGGAGTCACGGGGCCGGCGGTGCGGCGGTCGCGGTTCCCGCCCGGCGCTCCGGCCTTCGCCAGAACCACCCCTTCCCGCTTCCGGAGGCGGCCGAGGAGGGCGTCGGGCACGCGGGCGATCACCTCGATGATCGTCCCCCGGTCATCCCTCTCGACCACCTCGCCCTCGCGATACAGGAGCGCCAACCCCTCGCCGTCGCGGGCCGGGAGTTCGATGCGCACCTTCTGGAGCTGGGCCCGCATCCGCGCCTTGAGCGCGTCGCGCAACCGCTGCACGGTCGCGGGCTGGTGGGCCGAGACGAAGACGGCTGGGCGCGACGAGTAGCTTCGCACCCGCTCGCGGAGCGCCGCCTCTTCGGCGTGGGTCAGGCGGTCGATCTTGTTGTAGACGAGAAGCTGGGGACGCGCGTCGAGCTCGAGGTCGGCCAGGACCTCGGCCACCACCTCTTCCTGCTCCTCCCGGTCGGGGTGCGAGGCGTCGATCACGTGCAGGAGGAGGTCGGCCTCGCGGGCCTCCTCCAGGGTGGAGCGGAAGGAGGCCACCAGGTGGTGCGGCAGCTTGCGGATGAAGCCGACCGTGTCGGTCACGAGAGCCTCGTAGCCGTCGCCGAGGTCGACGCTGCGCGTCAGCGAGTCCAGGGTGGCGAAGAGGCGGTCCTCGACGAAGACCTCCGACCCCGAGAGCGCGCGAAGAAGCGACGACTTTCCCGCGTTGGTGTATCCCACGAGTGCCGCGCGGAACTCGCCCTGCCGCGACTGCCGCTGCGTCTCGCGGGCGCGGGCGACCTCCTGGAGCTTCCGCCGCAGGTCGGCGATCCGGGTACCGATCAGCCGGCGGTCGGTCTCGAGCTGGGTCTCACCCGGTCCGCGCAGCCCGATTCCCCCCCGGATCCTCGAGAGGTGGCTCCACATGCGCTTGAGGCGGGGGAGGAGGTACTCGAGCTGGGCGAGTTCCACCTGGAGGCGGGCCTCCCGCGAGCGGGCCCGCGTCGCGAAGATGTCGAGGATCAGCTCGGGGCGGTCCATCACGCGAACCCCCACGGCGTCTTCGAGGTTCTTCCCCTGGGCGGGGGAGAGTTCCTCGTCGAAGATGACGAGGTCGGCCTCGCTCGTCTCCACGATCCGGCGGAGCTCGTCGACCTTCCCCCGGCCGATGTAGGTCCGGGGCGAGGGGGAGGCGAGCCGCTGACGCACGACGGCGACCACCTCGCCCCCGGCGGTGTCGGTCAGCCGGGCCAGTTCCTCGAGGTGTTCCTCGACGAGGCGCTCCTCGAGGTCACGGGGGGGGGCCGAAACGAGGACTGCGCGGTCGGGAGCGGCCTGGGGATCGACGAGTCGGGCGGAAATCGGCGTCAGGGGCGAGGGGGGGTGAGGCGCCCGGTTCAGGGGGCGGCGTCGCGGGCTTCCTTCCGGCGGGCGGCGAACCAGGCGATACGCTCGGCGAGCGTCTTCTCGAAACCGAGGCGTCCCGGTGTGTAGAACCGCTGTCCGAGCAACGCTTCCGGAAGATAGCTCTGACCCGAAACTCCGGTAGAGGTCTCGGGATCGTACTGATACCCCCAACCGTAGCCGAGGTCCTTCATCAGCCGCGTGGGGGCGTTGCGGATGTGCAGGGGGACGGGCTCCCCCGGGGACTCCCGGGCGGCGGCCCGCGCCGCCTTCCACGCCGCGTACAGTCGGATCGACTTCGGAGCGAGGGCGAGGTAGACGGTGGCTTCGGCGAGGGCGAGTTCGCATTCGGGAGGGCCGAGGAAGTGGAAGGCGTCGCGGGCGGCGAGGGCGACCTCGACGGCCCGCGGGTCGGCGAGGCCGATGTCTTCGGCAGCGATGCGCACGAGGCGACGGGCGATGTAGAGCGGATCCTCCCCTCCCTCGATCATCCGGGCGAGCCAGTACAACGCCCCGTCGGCGTCGCTCCCCCGGATCGACTTGTGCAGCGCCGAGATGAGGTTGTAGTGCTCCTCTCCCCCCTTGTCGTAGACCGCGAAGCGGTGCTGGAGCGCCTCGGCCGCGATCTCGGCGGTGACCCGCCCCCCCGGACCCACCAGACGCGCGGCCGCCGCGAGCGCTCCCAGGGCCCGACGGGCGTCCCCGTCCGCCGCCACGACCAGGCGCGTGAGCACCCCCTCGTCGAAGGTGAGCTCCATCGTTCCGAGCCCCCGGTCACGGTCGGCGACCGCGGCGCGGAGGATCGCCGCGATCTCGTCGACCGCGAGGGGCGTGAGGACGAAGACCGGCGCCCGCGACAGGAGGGGCCGCACGATCTCGAAGGAAGGATTCTCGGTCGTCGCCCCGATCAGGGTCACCGTCCCCGCCTCGACGTGGGGGAGGAAGGCGTCCTGTTGTCCCTTGTTGAAGCGGTGGATCTCGTCGCAGAAGAGGATCGTGCGCCGGCCCGTCGCCTCGAGGCGGAGGGCCGCCTCGGCGATGATCTCGCGCACGCGGCCGACGCCTTCGGTGACGGCGCTGAAGGGGACGAAGGTGGCATCGGACTCCGCGGCGAGGAGGCGGGCGAGGGTGGTCTTTCCCGACCCCGGGGGGCCCCAGAGGATCATGCTGCCGACGCTTCCGCTCTCCAGCATCGTCCGGAGCGCCTTCCCCTCCCCCAGGAGGTGCGTCTGCCCCTGGAACTCCCCGAGGGTGCGGGGGCGCATGCGGGCGGCGAGGGGAGCACCGGGACGCGGGAGGTGCGGCCCCGTCCCCCGGGCGGGCGGGGTGGCGGGCGACTCGGAGGGGGTCTTCCCCGCCCCGCCGTCGGCGTCCCCGAAGAGGTCGGGGGGCGTCATTCGGGGGGCGCCGCCGCGGCGGCCCGCTCGCGGAGGAGGGGAAGGAGGGCGTCCCGTTCGTTGAGGTCCGGGTCATCCAGCACGTTCTCGAGGAGTCCGTCGAGGACCTCGCCGAACCACCGCCCCGGGCGGTAGCCGAGGGCGATCAGGTCCCGCCCCGTGACCGCCAGGTCGCCGACGGCGAGGGGCGGCCGGCCGGCGATCTCGTGACGCAACGCCTCCACTACCGGCGCGGGGTCGGCGACCGAGGCGGGGTCGACGGCGTGGCGGGCTGCCCAGAGGCGGGCGAGTCCCTCGAGCCGGTCCGCCCCCACCCGGGCGAGCCACCGGCGGCGCTCCGCCCCGCTCCCCAGCCGAGGGGGGTGGCGCGCATCTGCCACCCACCCCGACACCTGGTCGAGCTGCCGGTTCGAGACCCGCAGGCGCGAGAGGACGGCCACGGTTCGCGTCACCGCCCGGGCGGCCACCGGATCGGCGGCGTCCAGCCCGGACACGGCGTCCGGATGTGGTTCGTCCGGGCGCAGGGGGGGGCCACCGACCGGCGCCAGGAGTCCGGCCATCCGCAGCCAGGGATCGCCCGGAGGAAGAAGGTCGACCACGGCGAGGGTGTCTGCCCAGGTCGCGTCGTCGAGCGCCTCGAGTTCGGGGTAGAGGACGGCGGTCACCCCGCTCGTCCGGTAGAGGGTGTGGGAGCGGGAGGGGGGGGCCGTCCCGTCCAGGATTTTCACGAGCTCCTCGCGGACCCGTTCCGGTGAGAGGCGGACCAGTTCGGGAGTGGCCGCGACCAGGGCGTCTCGGGTGGGGCCGTCGATCCGGAGGTCGAAGCGGCCGGCGAAGCGGAGCGCCCGCAGCACCCGGAGCCAGTCCTCGGCGAAGCGATCGGCGGGCTCACCCACCGTCCGGAGCACCCCCGCCTCGAGGTCGGCCTGCCCCCCGTGGGGGTCGAGGAGGATTTCGCGCAGGGGGTGCCAGGCCACCGCGTTGATCGTGAAGTCGCGGCGGGCGAGGTCGTCCTCGATCCGGTCGGCGAAGCGGACCACGGCGTGCCGCCCGTCCGTCTCCACATCCTTCCGGAACGTCGTGACCTCGTGCATGACCCCGTCCCGGTCGAGCACCCCCACCGTCCCGTGCTCGATCCCGAGCGGGACCGTCCTGCGGAAGAGCCGCCGGACGTCGGCGGGGCGGGCGCGGGTAGCGAAGTCCCAGTCGGTGGACCGGGCGCCCCGGAGTCCGTCACGGACGGCGCCGCCGACGGCCCAGGTCTCGAATCCGGCGTCCTCCAGCCGCTGCGCGATCCGCCGCGCCTCGTCGGGAATCGGGAGCTTCACCCCACGAGCACCGCCCCCCCGTTCACATTGAGGATCTCGCCGGTGACGTGGCGACCCAGGTCGGAACAGAGAAAGAGGATCGGACCCGCCACGTCGTCGGCGGTGGCGATCCGCCCCAGGGGGATCGACGCGGCGATGCGGGCGCGCGCCTCCGCACCGAGGGCGGGACGGACCATCTCGGTGTCGACCCATCCGGGGGCGACCGCGTTGACCGTCACCCCCCGCCCCGCCAGCTCGACGCACACCCCCTTCACGAGCGAGATCACGGCTCCCTTGGAGGCCGCGTAGTCGCCGTGGAAGGCTTCCCCCCGCTGCCCCGCCGTCGACGAGACGAGAACGATCCGCCCCCCCGGGCGGATATGGCGGGCGGCGGCGCGACAGAGATAGAAGACCGCGTCGAGGTTGACCTCGATCGTGCGCCGCCATCGCTCGTCGCTCATCTCGGCAAGAGCCACGTCGTCGGGCGGCCAGATCCCGTGGTTGCCCACCACGATATCCACCCCCCCGAACGTCTCGATCCCCTCATCGACGAAGGCTTCGGCCGCGCCCGCCTCGGAGAGGTCCCCCGCCCGCGCGAAGGCACGCACACCGGATGCCTCGATCTCGGCGACGACGGCGCGCGCCTGGTCGTGCGCCGCCCGGTAGGCGATGCCCACATCGGCCCCGGCACGGGCGAGGAGGAGGGCGGTCGCCCGCCCCACGCCTCGCGATCCTCCGGTGACCAGCGCCGCCTTTCCGGTGAGGTCGATCAGGGGCGGCGTCATGCCTCCATCCACTTTCCGCCGAGGTGCCGGCGGTGGAGCTGCTCCGCCGCGAGGATCTCGGTGAAGACCGCGCGGGTGAGGTCGTCCAGGTCGTGCTCGAGGGCCGCTTCATACGCTTCGACCTCGGCCGCTTCCCGCTCGGCCACTGCCTCCTCCCACCCCCCCTCGGGGATCGGCGGCACCTCGACCGACCGGAGGGGGTCGGCGTCGACCTCCATCTCCATCAGGCGGGCGGTGAGGCGAGAGAGGTGGTGCTGCTCGTCGGCGTGCAGTTCGTTGAACCGTTCGGCGAGCGCCGCCTCGCCGTCGTCGTCCGCACGCCGGGCGAGCGCGCGGTACCACAACGTCTGCGCCTTCTCCAGGCGCCGGAGGGATTCGATGAGCGACATCACCGCCGGATCCGTGGAGGGCGAAGCCCACGCCTCGTCCACGAGGTCACAGATCGCGTGACCGAGCGCCAGATGGATCTCCTGGGCGTGCGCCGTCACATCGGTCGCCACGACCAGGGCCCGGTCCACCGCCCCCTTCAGCGCGCCCCCGTCCCGCGCGAGAAAGGCGACCGTGTGCAGCCCTGCCTCCCGCGCCACCTCGGCGGCCCGCAGGAGGTT
>CAYORZ010000096.1:0-1549 GCA_964406485.1 uncultured Gemmatimonadaceae bacterium
ATCCTTCAGGATCCGCGCCGAGCGGGGGTCGAGGCCCACCATCGGCTCGTCGACCACGATGAGGCGGGGCTCGTGGAGGAACGCCGAGGCGATCAGGAGCTTCTGCCGCATTCCGTGCGAGTAGCTCTCGATCAGCTCGTCCTTCCAGTCGGCCAGCGAGAAGAGCCCGAGGAGGCGGTCGGCGCGGGCCTCGAGCGCAGGTCCCTCCTCGCCCCAGAGTCCGCCGACGAAGCGGAGGAACTCGCCCCCCGACAGTTTCGGGTAGAGGAACGGGCGATCCGGAATGTAGCCCACCTGGCGCCGGGCCCGCTCCGGCGCGCGCTGCACATCGTCGCCGGCAACGACGATCCGCCCCGCGGTCGGCTGCAGCACCCCCGCGACCATCCGGATCGTCGTCGTCTTCCCCGCCCCGTTGGGACCGAGAAAGCCGAAGATCTCGCCCGCCTGCACCTCGAGGTCGAGGTGGTCGACGGCGGTGAAACGGCCGTACTGCTTCCGGAGCCCCTCGAGGCGGAGGAGGGGGGCGGCGCGGTCACTCTTCTGCACGGGATCCTCCCACCACCTCGATCTCGAGGCGTCCGATGAGGCGTACCAGTTCGACCTGCTGGGCGAGCCCGCCCACGATGAAGCGAATGTGCGACGCGTCGGCCGGATACTGCCCGAAGGTCGGGTCGACCGGCGTCCACTCCCCGAGCCAGACCTCGGGCCACGCGTGATAGAAGAAGGCGCCGTTCACGAAAACCAGCCCGACCGCCGTGCGTGCGGGGAGTCCCAGCGCCCGAGCCATCGCCACGTAGAGCACGGTGTGCTCGTTGCAGTCGCCCTGACGGCTCTCCAGCACCTGGACCGCCGACGGCACGGAAACGGTGACCGTCTTCTCGAGCAGCTCGAACACGGCCCGATTGAGTTCGCGCGCCACGCCCCGCGCGTCGTGGAGGGCGGTGGCGCGGCGGCCGGCGAGGGTCCTCGCCAGGGAGATCACCCGCGGGTCATCGCTCTGGATGAGGGGCTCGGGGGCGAGGGCAGCGCGCAGGTCCATGCGCGGATAGGGCAGCCGGTAGCCCGGATCGAGCGCCGAGGGGTCGGCGCGGCGCACCACAAGGGTGTCGCCGTTCAGCTGCTGGTGGCCGCCCTCCAGGTCGAAGCCGGTGAGATCGACGCCGGAGAGCACGAAGCGGAGTTCGTCATGGGACTCCGCGTCGGTGAGGTCGACGTTGCTCTGGATGGCCGTGGCGAGGATCACGTCGTCGTCTGCCCGCCCCCGCCCTCCGTCGGCGCGCGCGTCGGCGAGCAACTGGGCGGTGAGCTCGTACTCCGTCGCCTCCATCACGAAGCCGAGGGGGGACTCCGAGCGGAGCACCCTCCCGTCGTGGTCGACCCAGCTCTCGACCGAGACCCCGCCGAAGCGTTCGACGATCTTCCACGCGGGCACCGTGTCCCACCCCGCCTCCACCCAGCGCCCCCCGGGGTCGAGCGCGGCGCTGTCGGCGACGACCAGCGTGTCGTGGCCGAGCACGGAAGTTACGTACGGATGAAGCGGGTCTTCAAG
>CAYORZ010000096.1:1559-4749 GCA_964406485.1 uncultured Gemmatimonadaceae bacterium
GCGAGGGTCGTGGCGTCGAAGACCGGCATCTGCACCCGCTCCCCCCCCTCGAGGTGGCCCCCCATCGCCACCCGGATCGGGACGACGGCCGCCATGACCGGGGCCTCGGCCAGCCGGTGCTCGATCGTCTGGCGGGCCCCCTCCGAGACGACCTCGACCTCGAGCACCGTGTCGCTCCGCATGCGGCCGTTCGCCTCGAACCGTCCGACATCGGAGTCCAGACTGAAGGTGAAGGAGCGCATCGAGAGGGCCCGATCGAGCTCCACGCGCGTGCGGGCCACGGCGGTGCCCGTCTGCCCGAGCGCGGGAAGCTCGAGGGTGAGGTGGTCGTCCAGGCGGAAGCCGTCGGGAAGGGTGTCGAGCGCCGAAGCGGCGAGCCCCACCGACCGCCCCCCCATGGTGAGCGCGTAGAAGTGGGTGCCCGGGGCGAGCGACAGCGTCGCCGCCCGGAGCCGCTCCACCTCGGGCGCGAAGTACTCGCGCCGCACGTGCTGCACCACGACGACGCCCCACGCCACGAGGACCAGGGCCACGATCATCCGGGAGCGGTGGCGCCTCACCCCGACACCCCCCCGAGCGCCCGCTCGAAGACGTCGAGTTCGTAGGTGCTCTCCACGACGACCACGATCGACGGCGGTCCCGGCTGGCGGGCACGGTGCTCGGCGATGGCGGCGGCCATGGCCTCGGCCGACTCCTCGGCCTCGAGGTTGCCCGCGTGGGTTCCCAGGGGGGGGAGCGCCACCTCGGTCATCCCGAAATCGACGGCGCGCGCCAGCAGGTTGGCCGTGGCGCGGTGGACGATGGTCGGAGTGACGGGCAGCTGCGGGGACTGCAGGACGACGTGAAGGAGGAAGCGGACCGGGAGCGCGCCCCCGGGCGTCAGGACGGCGCTCCCGACCGGAAGCTCGCCCATGGCCTCGAGTCGTCGAAGGGGATCAGGGCCGGCCAGGGTTTCGATCCGGCGGGCGACCGGGGTGATCGACGCCCCGTCCGAGCGGGCGGCGCGCACGATGCACTCCCCCTCCCACGCTTCGAGGACCTCGCGCACGACCCGGATCACGGCACTCCCACCTCGGGGATCGGAAAGGGACGACCGTGCCCGCGGCCGGGGCGGCTACTCCGGCGCAGACTCCGCGCGAATCCAGGCGAGGTAGCCGTCGAGGCCGCCCTCCACGGGAAGCACCACGAACTCGGGCAGGTCGTAGGGGTGGAGCGACACCACCCTCCGGCGCAGAGTGTCGACCCGATCGGCCCGGGTCTTGAGCACGAGGAGGACTTCGTCGGCAGACGCCACCTCGTCCTCCCACCGGTAGATCGAGTGCACGCCGGGAAGGAGGTTCACGCACGCCGCCAGCCGCTCCTCGACCAGGGTGCGGGCGAGGGTGGTCGCGCCCTCGCGGTCGGGGACGGTGACGAGTACCACCCGGACGGCGGAGGGCGCCGTCATTCCCACCCCGGAAAGACGGTGCGGTGCTCGTTTCCTTCCTCGTAGAACCGATCGATCACCCCGGCGAGCCGTTCCTGTACCACCCGCCGCCGCACCTTGAGACTCGGCGTCAGACTGCCGTCCTCGATCGTGAACTCCCGGTCGAGGACCGCGATCTTCTTCGGCGTCTCGAACGAGGCGAGATCGCCCAGTTCCTCCATGACCGTCTTCTCGAGATGCCCCTGGACGGCGGGATCCATGAGGAAGGCCCGCCGGTCGGAGGGATCGAGCCCCTGCGCCTTCGCCCACGCCTCGAGCGCCCCGAACGCCGGAACCAGCAGGAGGGCCGGGAACTTCCGTCGGTCGCCCACCATCACGACCTGCTCGACGAAGCGGTTCGTCTTGAGGCGGTTCTCGATGGGCTGGGGCGCGATGTTCTTTCCCCCGGCCGTGACGATGATGTCTTTCTTGCGATCGGTGATCCGCAGATACCCCGCCTCGTCGAGGTCACCGATGTCGCCGGTGTGGAACCACCCGTCGGCGTCCATCACCTCGGCCGTCGCCTCGGGATCGCGGAAGTACCCCTTCATCACCTGGGGACCGCGCACCAGGATTTCGCCATCGGGGGCGATCCGGATCTCGGTGCCCGGCACCGGGGGGCCGACCGTCCCCACCCGGATCGCATCGGGGGGATTCACGTTCGTGACCGGGCTCGTCTCGGTCAGACCGTACCCTTCGAGGATCGGGAGTCCCGCACCCAGGAAGAAGCGGTGGATGCTCGACTCGAGCGGCGCACCCCCGCTCACGAAGAAGCGCAGGCGACCCCCGACCCGATCGCGCACCTTTCCGTAGACGAGACGGTCGGCGAGAGCGTGCTGCATGGAGAGGAGCGGCCCGGCTCCCCCTTCTTCCAGCTCGGCCACCGCCCACCGGCGCGCGACGTCGATCGCCCACCCCACCAGCCGTCCCCGGACCCCCTCGGCCTCGCGAACCGCCTCGAAGACCTTCTCGTAGAGGCGCGGGACCGAGACGGCGATCGTGGGGCGCACCACCATCAGGTCGGCCGCGACGTTCCGGATGTCGCGGGCGTAGGCGATCGTGCAGCCGGAGGTGAGGAGGAGGTAGTCGACCATCCGCTGGAAGACGTGGCTCAGGGGGAGGAAGCTGAGCGTCACGTCGTCGGGCCCCACCTCGAGCACCGTGGAGCAGGCCCAGATGTTGGAGTGGAGGTTGGCGTGGGTGAGCATCACCCCCTTGGGCTTCCCCGTCGTCCCCGAGGTGTAGAGGACGGTCGCGAGCTCTGCAGGCTCGATCGCGAGCGCCTGTCGGCGGAATTCCTCCAGCGGGACCTCGGCGCGGAGTTCCCTCCCCTTCGCGACGAGGTCGTCCCAGGCGATCACGCCCTCCCGGGGCGTGCCGACCGGGTCGCACGAGACGACGGTCAGTTCGAGCCCCGCTTCCTTCCCGGCCGCGAGGGCCTTCTGCACCTGCTCGGCCGTCGAGGCGATCACGACCCGCGCCTCGGCGTTGCCCACGATGTGGGCGACCTGCGACGCGATGAGCGTCGGGTAGACCGGCACGTCGGGCACCCCCGAGAGGAGGCATGCGTAGTCGGCGATCGCCCACTCGGGACGGTTCTCGGCGAGGATCGCCACCCGGTCGCCCGGAGCCACGCCGAGCGCACGCAGTCCCAGCGCCACGAGGTACGCCTTGTCGAGGACGGCGCGGTAGCTGTAGTCGACCAGGGTGTCGCCGACCCCCGTG
>CAYORZ010000096.1:4759-6930 GCA_964406485.1 uncultured Gemmatimonadaceae bacterium
TCGCCGAAGCGGTCGACGGCGTCGAGAAAGAGGGTGCAGAGGGTCCCGGGCGGCGGCGTGCCCTCGGCGGAGGCGTAGTCCCGGGAGGTCATCGGGCCCCCCTCACCGCCGCTCGACGTCGATCCGTACGTCGAGGTCGGGGCGCAGGGTGTGCAGGACGCTGCAGTAGCGGTCGCGCGAGAGGTCCACCGCCCGCTGGATCCGGTCGCCGTCGGCCTCGGAGGGTCCCTCGATTCGCACGACGAGTCGAAGGGCGGTGAAGCGGCGGGGTGGGTCCGGGGCGCGGTCCCCCTCGACGTCGACTTCGAGGTCGTCGACCTGCACGCGGCTCTTCTGCAGGATCATGAGAATATCGATGGCCATGCAGCCGGCCACCGAGAGAAGAAGTCCCTCCATCGGCGACGGCGCGGTCTCGGCGTCGCCGTCGAGTCGTGCGGTGGGCCCGCCGGGAGTGCCCCCCTCGAAGCGGTTCCCTTCGCCGCTCCATCGGAGCGTCACATGTCTATCGGCCATGGGGTCGATCCCTCGTTCCCGGATGATCTTCCAGAAACTCGCCGCTCAACTGGGCGAGGGTGGCGCGTGCGTGCTCGATGTGTTCCCCCGCATCTTCTTCTGCGGGGGGCGACTGGAGGAACGCCCGCAGGTGCTCGATGGCTTCCTCGTGCTGGCCGCTCCTCAGGTGGATGAAGGCGAGGCCGTAGTGCGCCCCGGGCTCGCTCGGGCGGTTGCGGAGGACGTGGCGGTACGTCTTGGCCGCCTCCTCGATCATCCCGATCCGGGTGTAGGTGATGGCGATCTGCTGCAGGATCTTGACGTCGCCCGGGTTCTCCTTGAGCGCCAGCCGGAGCGAGGTCAGCGCCTCGTGGAACTTTCCCTCCCGGAGGAGGTCGAGCCCCTCCTGGTAGTAGTCCACCGAATGGGGATCGGCGGGGCCACCGAAGAGCTTGTTCCAGAGCGACATCGCGACCGGCCGGGTGGATGGGGGAGGGACGGACGGGGGTGGGCTCAAGCTATCGAGCGACCGGAACCCGCGCAACGCATGAGGATTGCGGCGAAGCGGCGCCTCATCCGCGCTCGATCTGCAGAAGGGGGATCCGGACGTGCTCCGGGCGGGTGAGGGCAAACAGGACGGCCTCGGCCACATCGTCGGCGTCCAGCATCTCGGCACGGTCGGGGAGGTCGGGGTTGCGGTCGGGATCCAGCGGGTCCCAGAGCGGGGTGTCGGTCGCCGCCGGCTCGATCAGGGTCGCGGTGACTCCGCTCCCGCGGAGTTCTTCCAGGAGGACCTCGTGCAGCCCCCGCACACCGAACTTCGCCGCACCGTACGAGGCGTTGCCCGGAAGCGCGCGGCGGCCCGCCACCGAGCCGAGGTTGATGATCCGCCCGCTCCCTCGCTCCAGCATTCCGGGAAGCACGGCGCGGATCACCAGAAAGGTGCCCCGCAGATTGATCCCGATCATGCGGTCGAAGTCGGCGACCGACGTGGTCGCGAGGGGTGCCACGCCGAAGCTGCCGGCGGCGTTGATCACCCCCCAGGGCTCTTCGCCGAGGCGCTCCCGCACCCCGTCCAGGGTGGTCCACACCGCCACTTCGTCGGCGAGATCGGTCGGCCAGACGTCGCCCCCCGACGCCCGCGCCACCGAGGCCACTCCGGCCGGGTCGCGGCTCAGCACGTGGACGGCGGCGCCTGCCTCGGCCGCCTGCTCGACCACCGCGCGCCCGATCCCCCGGCTTCCGCCCGTGACGACGAGGACGCGGCCCTCGAGGGCGCCCCTCATCGACCGACCGGGCGGTGGGAGTCCATCGCCAGGTGGAGAAATTCGGCCCGGGTCGCGGCGTCGGTGAGAAAGGCCCCCCGCATCGCCGAGGTGATCGTGACCGAATTCTGCTTCTCCACCCCCCGCATCATCATGCAGAGGTGGTGGGCCTCGATGATCACGCCCACGCCTTGCGGCTGGACCACGTCCCAGAGCGCCTGGGCGATCTGTTCGGTGAGCCGCTCCTGCACCTGGAAGCGGCGGCTGAAGACCTCGACGAGCCGCGCCGTCTTCGACAACCCCATGATGTGGCGGTCGGGGATGTAGGCCACGTGCACCTTGCCGAAGAACGGCAGGAGGTGGTGCTCGCACAGGGAGTACATCTCGATGTCCTTGACCAGCACCATGTTGTGA
>CAYORZ010000097.1:0-5774 GCA_964406485.1 uncultured Gemmatimonadaceae bacterium
CGACGATGAGCTGTCCCTCGACGTCCACCACGATCACGCCGTCCTGCTTCGACACCGAAAAGGCCATGCGATCCCCTTTGAGATGCGGTCGGAGGCGGGGGCGCGGGGGCGCCCGTCTCGACGAGAGAGAGCCGTCTCTCGCCGAACGCCACGGGGTGAACAATAATCCGGGGGCGGCGGAAGGATCAAGTCGGGCGCTGACCCGGGGTTGCGGAACCGGCCTGGAGGACGGTGATGCAGGCGACGTCCAGGATGTCGTCGACCGAGGCCCCGCGCGAAAGATCGTTGCACGGCCGGCGCAGACCCTGGACGATCGGCCCCACTGCCTCGGCACCGCCCAGCCGCTGCACCAGCTTGTAGGCGATGTTGCCCGCGTCGAGGTCGGGAAAGACGACGACGTTGGCGTGGCCGGCGAGGGGGGAGTCGGGAGCCTTGCGCACCGCCACCGAAGGGATCAGCGCCGCGTCGGCCTGGAACTCGCCGTCGGCCTCGACGTCGGGACGGCGCTCGCGGAAGAGGGCCAGCGCTTCGCGCATCGCCTGGATCGTGGGTCCCGAAGCGCTCCCCCGGGTCGAATACGAGAGGAAGGCGACGCGGGGGGTGTCGCCCACCACCTGGTGCCGGGCGGTGGCCGCGGCGTCGGCGATGTCGCAGAGCTGCTCGGGCGTGGGGTGCTCGACCACGGCGCAATCCGAAAAGGTCAGCACCTCGTCGCCCGCCCCCCGGAAGTCCCGCACGAGCATGTAGAAGGCCGACGAGACCGTCCGGATCCCCGGGGCGGGCCCGACGCAGTGGAAGGCGGCCCGAAGGACCGCCCCGGTGGGGTGGGCCGCCCCGGCCACCGAGCCCGAGACCTCGCCCGCGGCCACGAGGAGCGCGGCGTGCATGAGGGGGTCGCGCACGCCTTCCCGCGCGCGCTCGATCGTCATCCCGCGGTGGGCGCGGGCCTCCACCAGGAGCTCGGCCAGCGACTCCGACCCGGCGGAGGGGTCTCTGACCTCGACCTCTTCGGCTCCGCGCCGGGCGAGGGCGGCACGGGTGGCCTCCGGGGGTCCCAGGACGACCGGCCGCGCCCACCCTTCGCGGTGCAGCCGCGCGGCAGCGTCGACGACGCGGGGGGCGTCGCCCTCCGGAAAGACGACCGACCGCCCGAGAGAGGCGGCGCGGCGGCGGAGGGTGTCGCGGAAGCCTCCGGTCATCGCCCGGCCTCGAAGGCGGCCTGGAGCCGGGCCAGCACCGGCGGCGCCACGAAGGTCGAGACGTCACCCCCCAGACGCGACACTTCGCGCACGAGCGACGCCGAGACGAAGGAGTGCTGCACGCCGGGGGTGAGGAAGACCGTCTCCAGGTCGGGGCGCAACTCGTGGTTCATCTGGGCCATCTGGAACTCGTACTCGAAGTCCGAGACGGCGCGCAGTCCCCGGATGACCAGCTGGGCCCCCTGCTCCGCACAGAAATCGACCAGGAGTCCCTCGAACGACGCGCAGCGAACCCGCGGTTCGTCGGCGAAGACCTCGCGGATCATCTCCACCCGCTCGTCGACCGTGAAGAGGGTCTGCTTCTTCTGGGTCGCGGTGTGGGCCACGGCCACCACCACCTCGTCGGAGATGCGCAGACACCGCCGGGCGATGTCCTCGTGGCCGCGGGTGATGGGGTCGAACGACCCCGGGTAGACGGCGATCTGGGGGCGGGGAAGGTTCATGCGGATGACTCGGGGGCGGCCAGGGTGGAGAGGGTGGTCTCGCCGTACCTCCGCCGGCGGAGCCCGGGAAGTTCGGGGACGTCGTCGTCGATACGATGCTCGACCCAGAGTTCGCGCGCAAAGGGAGCCGCCGCGAAGTGCTCGAGGAGGGCGCGGGCCGCTCCGCTCCCGTAGGGGGGGTCGGCCAGCGCGAGGTCGGCGGGGGGCGGAGGGGGATCGGAGGCGATCCAGCGGAGGGCGTCGGCCTGGACCACCCGGGCGCCGGCGTGGCCTCCGAGGGCGGCGAGGTTGGCGTGGATCACCCGGGTCGCCGCCGGGGCGCGTTCGACGAAGATGCACCGGGCGGCGCCCCGGCTGAGGCACTCGAGGCCCAGGGCCCCCGAGCCCGCGAAGAGGTCCCAGACCACGAGTCCGTCGAAGCGCCCCCCCATCGCCGACATCCACGCCTCGCGCACCCGGTCGCCGGTGGGGCGCACGTGCCGGCCCGGGGGGGCCGTGATCCGCCGGCCACGCCACGTTCCGGCGATGATCCTCATCGCGGGGCGGCCCGGGGGGTGGGGCGCAGGTCCCGCAGACGGAGCTGGGGGGTGCGGCGGCCGCGAAAGTCGTTGATCTCCAGATGGAAGAGGGCGTCGACGGTGGCGTCGACCAGCCCGTCGGGATCGATCCGCTCGGCCAGGCCGAAGCCGATCGCGTCGCGGACCACCCCGCCCTGCTCGAGACGCACCTTGAGGTGCCCGCTCCCGACCTGCCGCGGTCTTCCGCGGACCCGGAGTCCCGTACTCCAGAAGGTGGGACGAGGGTTGCCGATGCCGTGGGGACCGAGGTAGCGGGCGAAGTGGGCCAGCTCGAGGTCGGCCGCGGCGAGGTCGAGGCGGAGGTCGGCCCGGATCACCGGTCGGAGGTCGACCCCTTCGAGTTCGGCGCGGGCGACGGCGTTGAAGGCGGCGCGGAAGGCGTCGATGCCCTCCCCGTCGACATCGAGGCCCGCGGCCTGGGCGTGGCCCCCGAAACGCAGCAGGTGGGAGGCACAGCGATCGAGCGCCGCGTGAATGTGGAAACCGGGGACGGAGCGGCCGCTCCCGCGCGCCGTCTCGCCGCTGCGGGCGACGATGATCACCGGTCGGTGGATCCGCTCCACCACCCGCGAGGCGACGATCCCGATCACCCCCGGATGCCACCCCTCGCCGTCGATCACCACGCCGAAGTCGCGCTCGGGATCGTATCTCTCTTCGAGCCAGCGGAGGGCCTCGGCCAGGACCCGGCGGTCTTCTTCCTTCCGCCCGCGGTTCACCCGATCGGCCTGCTCGGCGAGACGTCGTCCCTCGGCGGGGTCGTCGGTGAGCAGGAGGCGGAGTGCGTCGCCGGGCTCGCCGAGCCGCCCCAGGGCATTGATCCGGGGGGCGAGACGGAAGCCGATCTGCCCCGCGTCGGGGACTCCGGGCGGGATCTCGGCCACGGCCATCAGCGCCTGGAGTCCCGGACGCGGAGTCTGCGCCAGCGCACGCAGCCCGTAGCGCACGAGGACCCGGTTGTCGCCGGTGAGGGGAACGAGGTCGGCGATCGTCGCGAGCGCGACCAGGTCGAGGTGCGGAAGGATCTCGTCGCGGTCGATCCCCCGCCGGGCGGCCATCCGCTCCATCACCTTGAAGGCGACCCCCGTCCCGCAGAGCACGCCTTCGGGGGCGGGGCGGTCGGTGCGGTTGGGGTTCACCACGGCCACCGCAGGGGGGAGGGTGGCTCCGGGCGCGTGATGATCGGTCACCACCACGTCGATGCCGGCGGCCGCAGCCTCGGCCACCGCCGCGTGCGCGACCGTCCCGCAATCGACGGTCACGATGAGTCCTGCCCCGATCCGCCGAGCCTCGCCGACCCCGGACGGACCCAGGTCGTAGCCATCGCGGAGGCGGTGGGGGATCCACCCCTCCACCCGCCCCCCCAGCCGTCGGAGCCACCCGGTGAGAAGGGCGGTGCCCGCGATGCCGTCGACGTCGTAGTCCCCGTGGACCAGGATCGTCTCACCGCCGGCGATCGCCCGCTCGATGCGGTCGATGGCGCGGTCCAGATCGGGGAGGGACTCCGGGGCGTGGAGCGCGGTGAGGAGCGGACGCAGGTGCGTACGTGCGGGCTCGACGTGCGTGATCCCGCGGGCGATCAGGATCCGGCCGAGGGCGTCGGGAAGCTGCAGGGCGCGCGCAAGCACCCGGGCGGCGCGCTCGTCGATGGCAGCCGGCAGCTCCCACCGCGGAGCCGCAGGCGTCACGGGTGGCCGGGTGAGGGTCACCCGTCGGCGTCGGTCTCGGCCTCGGTCCCCCCATCGGCGGCCGCGCCGTCGGAGACCGCCTCGTCGCCTTCTTCGGGGTCGGGCGAGGGCTGGGCCAGGATCACCCCGCACCCTTCGCAGCGAATCAGTGTGGTCCCGTGGCGGACCTCGTTCTGCAGTTGGAGAGGGAGCATGGTGAAGCAGTGTCCGCAGGCGCCGTCGTCGGTGAGGGGGGCAACCGCCCGCCGCTGTCCGCCCTTGCGGATCCCCTCGTACATCCGGACCTCGTCGCCGGGCATCTCGGCCACGAACGCCGCGCGACGCTCCACGAGCGCAGCGATCTCCGCCTCGCGGCGGTCCCGCTCGGACTCCAGTTCGGACTTCCGCGGACCGATTTCCTCCCGCGCCTGGACGAGCGCGGCCTGCAGTTCCTCGACCTGCTGCTCGAGCTTGCGGAGCTGGTCGATGAGGGAGTACCCCTCCTGTTCGTCGGCCTCGAGGGCGCGGCGCACCATCTCGAGTTCGGCGCTCACGGCCGCCTCCTCGCGCACGTTGCGCACCCCCTGGAGCCGCTCGTCGAGGCGCTCGATGCGCGACGCCTTCTCGCGGGCGGAGAGCTCGACCCGCCGCTCCTCGACCCGGAGTTCCTGGAGGCGGCCGCGTGCCCGCTCCACCTCGCCTTCGAGGGATTCGGCCGGGGCATCCACGTCGGCGATCGCCTCGTTCACCTCCTCGATTTCCTCGCGGGCTGCGCGGAGTTCCTCGTCGAGGTTCTGGAGTTCCTTCAGGGCATGTCGGGTGTGATCGGTCATCGGCTCGGTTCGTTGAGTCCTCGTGCATGTTTCCGGAGGGCAGGGGCCCACCGGACCGCGAGCGCGCTCGCTTCCTCCCGCAACCGGGTCTTCTCGCCGAGAAGCCGGCGTTTCTCGTCGACGTCGTCGGTCGCCTCGATGGCCTCCTGGATGCGGTCCATCTCGTCGTGGAGGCGATCCTCGGCGAGCCGGTCCACACTGGCATGGAGCACCCGCCCCGCGGAAGTGAGCTCCTCCGGGTCGGACACCTCGGCGAGAAGCTCCTCGAGGAGGCGAGCCACCTCGGGCGGCGCCTCCGGGGGAGGGGCGGCCAGGTCGGGGTCGTCGACGAACGTCTGGAAGATGAACCTCTCGGCCTCGTTCTTGAAGTCCTCCGGCCCGATCGACTCCAGGATCGTCGTGAGATGTTCGTGCCTTCGTTCCCGGTCACAGGCGAGGATCCGGAGGATCCGCCACCCCGCTCCGCGCACGGTCGGGGCGGCGAGGCTCCGGCGCACGGCTTCCCGCCCCCCGGCGCGGAGGCTGCCGCCCGGCGAGACGCCCCCCCCTCTGGCACCGAATCCCACCGGCGCGGTCCCGGGAAAGACGCGGGTGGGGGCCGCGCGCGCCAGTTCTTCCTCGATCGTCTCGCGGCGCATCGCCAGCCGCTCGGCCACCTCGCCGATGTAGATGTCGCGGAGCGATTCGTCGACGGTGGCCCGCAGGGTGGGGAGCAGGCGGTCGAGGGCGTCCCGCTTTCCGGCCGACGTCGAGAGGCGGCCCCGGTCGTCGAGGATCTTGAGCTTGAGGTCGACGATGTCGAGGGCGTCGCCGAGCGCGCGACGGAGGGCAGCGGCCCCCTCCCTCCGCACCAGGGTGTCGGGGTCCTCCCCTTCGGGGAGGGTGACCGCGAACGGCTGGATCCGCGAGCCCAGGAGGACGTCGGCCACCCGGAAGGTAGCCTTGAGACCGGCGGTGTCGGAGTCGTACAGGATCAGCACCCGCTGCGTGCGGCTCG
>CAYORZ010000097.1:5784-6903 GCA_964406485.1 uncultured Gemmatimonadaceae bacterium
CGAGGAGTGCCGCCTGCTCCGGCGTGAGGGCGGTGCCCAGCGAAGCCACCACGTTGGGGAAGCCGGCCGCCGCGAGCGAGACGAGGTCCATGTACCCCTCGACCAGAAGGGCCTCGCCCTCTCTCCGGATCTCGTTGCGACTGCGGTCGAAGCCGTAGAGGTGCTCCCCCTTGGTGTAGACGGGGGTCTCCGCGGTGTTGATGTACTTCGGGTGTCCGTCGCCCAGCACCCGCCCCCCGAAAGCGATCGTGCGCCCCCGCCGGTCGCGAATCGGAAAGATCACGCGCCGCCGGAAGGCGTCGTACGGCTCGCCGGTCGGATTGCGCACGCTCCGGGTCAGGAGTCCCATGCGGAGAAGGTCGGCGTCGTCGATCCCGTGGGCCCCGGCCGCGTCGCGGAACGCCCGCCATTCATCGGGGGCCCACCCCAGTCCGAAGCGCTCCCGCGTCTCGGCATCGATCCCCCGCCCGTCGAGGTAGTCGCGTGCCTCGCGACCGGTCTCGGGGTCCTCCAGCCGGGCCTGGAACCACGACTGCGCGAAGGCGTTGACGTCGGCGAGGAAGCGTTCCTCCGGATCTTCCTGCTCTTCTTCGCGGACCTCTCGCAGGTGGACTCCGGTGCGCGCCGCCAGGTAGCGGACGGCATCCAGGAACTCCATCCCCCGGTGCTCCTGCAGGAACGTGAAGACGTCGCCACTCGCGCCGCAGCCGAAGCAGCGGTACCCCTGCCGGTCGGGCGTGACGGAGAACGACGGGGTGGCGTCGTCGTGGAAGGGACAGCGGCCCATGAAGCTGCGGCCCGACCGGCGCAGGACGACGCTTTCGCCGATGATCTCGACGATGTCGGCGCGGGCCTTCACCTCTTCCTTCTGGTCGTCGGAGATCATCCGGGCCCCCTCATCGGAAGCGTACCACCGTCACGCCCGCGCCCCCCTCCCCCGTCCGGCCGAGGCGGTACTCGTCGACGCGAGGTTCGGTGCGGAGCAGTTCGTGTACCCGTTCGCGCACCGCACCGGTCCCCTTGCCGTGCACGACCCGCACCTCGGAAAGCCCGCCGAGGAGCGCGCCGTCCAGGCCGCGCCCCAGGGCGAGGGCGACCTCGTCGACGCGGAGGCCGCGC
>CAYORZ010000098.1:0-6880 GCA_964406485.1 uncultured Gemmatimonadaceae bacterium
TGGGGCGATCGTCTCCGCACCGCATCCGGCGACGAAGAGCCACACCCCGACGAGAAGACGACCGGGCAGAGGGGAGCGAAGGTCCATGGATGACACGATCGACCCCCCGGCCGCCCCCTGCAACCCCGCCTCCGGGGGTGCCGAGCGGGCGTCCCCCTTTCCTGCGGAACGGTTACTATACCGGGCGGACCTCCCCCCTTTCCTCCGACCTCCGGCCGAGATGCCCCGCCTCGCCCTGCGCGCCCTCCCGATCGCCGGCCTCCTCCTGGTGGCCGCCTGCACCGCCACCCCCCCGACCCACATCCTCGGCGACTTCGTGGACGACTACGGGACGGCCCACACCCTCACCGCCACCCGCTGGGCCGCCGACGGCCGGCCGGAGATCGCGATCGAATGGTGGGTTCCGGGGGAGGAGTACTTCCTGACTCGCTCCGACGACGGGCTCTGGACGCGCGTGGACTGGGTGATGCTCGACGATCCGGCGTGGCCGTGGGGCTTCTGCATCACCTCGTGGGACCAGCCCTCGCCCGAGGAAGCGGTGCGCGTGGGGCGGGACGTCGCCGATCGGGAGCGCCCCCGGGAGGGGTGCAACGGCTCCCCCTTCACCCGCATGGGCCCGAACGGCGAGCGCCCCCCCACCTCGTGAGTGGAGGGGCGCCGTCGCCGCGGGGAACCTCACCCGCGACCGTCGGGCCGGCGGGGGAGATGCGTGCTCGTCAGCCGCACTCGCTGTAGCCACAGACGTGGCACTTCACACATCCTTCCTCGTACGCGAGCTGGCCGGCGCCGCAATCCGGGCACGACCCGAAGAAACTGCCGGCCACGCCGTCGTCGGAGGCTTCCCCGGCGGGCTGGACTCCCCCCCGCGCCGCCGGACCGACGGTGAGCGGCAGGGCCTCCTGGACGCCTTCCTTCTCTTCGAGGTAGCGCTCGATCGCCTGTCCGATCGCGTCGGGGGCGGAGAGCACCTTGTGCGGGCCCACCCCGACGGCGCGGTCGCACGAAATGCCGCGGAGCTGGTCCTTGAGCGAGGTGATCGGAATCCCGGAGCGGAGGCTCAGCGAGAGGAGGCGGCCGATCGCCTCGGCGTCGGCCATCGCCGCCCCCCCGGCCTTGCCGAGGGTGCAGAAGACCTCGAAGGGCCGACCGCTCTCATCCTCGTTGATCGTCACGTAGAGATCGCCGAGGGGGGAATTCATCTTCACCGTCCGGCCGCGGAGCATCGCGGGGCGCTGCCGCTTCTGGCGACCGGCCCTCGCCGTCTCGTCGCGGGCCTCACGGCGCGCCTGCACCTCGGCCAGCTCGACCCGGAGGCGGTGGGCCTCTTCGCGCGAATCCGCGAGCAACTGCTCGAGCTCTGCCACCCGGGCGCGGGCCTCGACCCGCTCGGCCTCGGCCTCGGGCGACTCCGCCCCCTTCCCCGTCTTTCCGGTCGAGAGCACCTGCATCGGGCGGGAGCCGTCGCGGTAGACGGTGACCCCCTTGCAGTTCAGGTCGTAGGCGAGCTCGTAGATGGCCCGCACGTCGTCTTCGGTGGCTTCGTGGGGGAAGTTGGTCGTCTTGGAGATCGCCGAGTCGACGTGCTCCTGGAAGGCGGCCTGCATCCGCACATGCCACTCGGGCGAGATGTCGTGCGCCGTCACGAAGACCCGCTGCACCTCGAGGGGAACCTCGTCGAAGTGGATGTGGCCCTCGGTGGCGATCCGCTCCATCAGTTCCTCGGTGTACCACCCGCCTTCCTTCGCGATGCGCACGAAGTCGGGGTTGACGTCGGGCATCAGCGACCCGGCCTGGTTGCGCATGAAGGCCACGGCGAAGAGCGGCTCGATTCCCCCGGAGCAGCCGGCGAAGATCGAGAGCGTCCCCGTGGGCGCCACCGTGGTGAGGTTGCGGTTGCGCAGCGCCCGCATCGGACGCACCCGGCTCCCGTCGGGGCGGCGGGCACAGGTGGAGTCGGGACCCCAGATCGACGACCCCCACGCCGGGAAGACCCCCCGCGTCTCGGCCAGCTTCTCGCTCGCGTTGCGCGACTCCTCGTTGATGAAGCGCATGACGATCCGCCCCATCTCCACGCCCTCGGGGCTGGAGTAGGGAATTCCGAGCCGCACGAGGAGGTCGGCCCACCCCATCACCCCCAGTCCGATCCTCCGGATGGTGTGCGCGAGGTTGTGGATCTCCTCGAGGGGGTAGCGGTTCGCGTCGATGACGTTGTCGAGGAAGTGCGTCGCGAGGTGGACGACCCGCCGCAGCGACTCCCAGTCGATGCGGGCCTCGGGGGGGAGGTCGGCGGGGGCATCGAGCATCACGAACCGGCCGACGTTCACGCTTCCCAGATTGCAGACGTCGTACGGAAGCAGCGGCTGCTCACCGCAGGGGTTGGTCGCCTCGTAGCTTCCCAGGGCGGGGACCGGGTTGTACTCGTTGGCGCGGTCGATGAAGAAGGTGCCGGGCTCACCGGTCTTCCACGCCCCGTGCACGATCAGGTCGAAGATCTGGCGGGCGTCTTCCCGACCCACGATAGCGCCGTCGCGCGGACTGCGCAGGGCGTAGCTCGTGCCCTCCTTCACCGCCTCCATGAACTCGTCGGTCAGCGCCACCGAGATGTTGAAGTTGGTGATCTGGCTCGTGTCGTTCTTGCAGGCGATGAAGGCGCGAATGTCGGGGTGATCGACCCGGAGGATCCCCATGTTGGCCCCGCGGCGCGTCCCCCCCTGCTTCACGACCTCCGTCGAGGCGTCGTAGAGCTTCATGAACGACACCGGCCCCGACGCCACACCCATCGTGGAGCGGACGTTGTCGCCCTCCGGACGGAGGCGGGAGAAGGAGAACCCCGTCCCCCCTCCGGACTGGTGGACGAGGGCCATCGACTTGAGGGTGTCGTAGATCCCCGAGCGCCCGTTCGAGAGGGCATCGTCGACCGGCAGAACGAAGCAGGCGGAGAGCTGGCCCAGCGGACGACCCGCATTCATCAGCGTCGGCGAGTTGGGCTCGAAGGTGCCGGTGGTCATGAGGTCGTAGAACTGCCGCGCGAGTTCCTCGACCGCTGCCTCCGAGGCCCCGTAGCGGGCGTCGGCTTCGGCGATCGTCCGGGCCACCCGCCAGAACATCACCTCCGGTTCCTCGGTGGGATTGCCGTCGGCGTCCTTCTTCAGATACCGCTTGCCCAGAACGATCCGGGCATTGTCGGTGAGGTCGGCCGGCGGCAGATCCGACGGGAGGCGATCGTCGAAGAGGACGGGCTCGGGGGGGTAGGGCGGGATCGCGGGGGACGCGGATTCGGGGGTCATGCGGCGCGGCTCCGGGCGTGTGGAGAAGCTGTTGAGAAGTGCGGCGGATATCGTTGAAAAACGGCAGAAGTCCGCATCTGCCGTCGCAAACGGGTGTGGAAAATGCCCGTGGGCCCACAACAGATTGGGGAGCGTGTCGGTATGTATACTACATGTAGGGCCCCATGTATACAGCCATCACCCCCGCCTGGCCAGAGAGACGACCCGCGGGGGGCCTTCGGCCTTCCTTCGGTATGTTCTTGTAACCCCCTTGGGCGCGAAGAGTTTCGCACCCCGGAGGATCAGAAGGACGGCCCGAGACGGACGTACGCCCGCACCCCCTCGCCGCCGGCGAGGGCGGCGGCCACCCCTACCCGGAGGCGGAGGGACACGGTGAAGAAGAGGAGCGAGTCCATCCCGATCTCGGCCCCCACCGAGGTCAGGAGGGGGGAGTCTTCCCCCTCGTCGCCGACCTCCCACGCCCTCCCTGCATCGGCAAAGAGTGTGCCGGAAAACGACTCGAGGTAGCCCGGCAGCAGCCCCGGGCCGCGCCGGACCAGGGCCAGGGGAAAGCGCCATTCGGCCGAGGCCGACCAGGCGCGCGAGCCCCGGCGCACACCCCGCTCGAAGCCCCGCACCGGAAAGGTGAGGGCGCGGCCGCCGAAGAGTTCGAAGCCGCTGATCGTCTCGGGCTGACCCGCGGCGCCGCCCACGAGGTAGATCCCGCCGCTCCCGGGGCCGGTTCCGACCCCGAGCGAGCCCCGCACCGCGAGGGTGTGATCGGTCCACCCCCACCCCTCGAACGAGGTCCAGCCGGCGGCCTCCACCACGACCTCGTCGACGCTCCGGTCGGTCCCCGGCCGCCCCCGGATCGAGTCGGCGAGGGCGAGGTGCGTCCGCCGGCGGCCCACCACCGAGAGCCGCATCCCCCGGGCCTCGGAGAGGGAGAGGGCGAAGCGCCGGGCGGTTCCGACCGTGGCTCCGACCCGGAGGTCGCCGAGGGTGGCGCTCGGGCGGAGGAGGGAGTGCGTGGGGTGCGGACGGAGGTCGACGGGGTGGAGGAGGGTGCGATCCTCGCGGAGGATCCCCGCCCCGACCGAGAGGGAGAGGCTGGAGCGGAAGCGGGCGCGGTAGAAGGCGGTGCCGAGCTCGGCCCGCCGACTCCGGGTCTGGACCAGGGCCGAGTCGGCCCCGGCGGCGTCGAGAGCGAGCGGGCCGTCGACGCGCCACTCCTGCGCGACCGAGAGCGTGGGGGCCGGGTCACCCCACCCGAGCCACCGCCAGCTTCCGCGGGCATCCAGGAGTCCCCGTTCGATCCCCACCTGGGCGGCGACCCGGAGGGAGTGGCGGCCCACCATGTCGGTGATCGTCGTGCCGCCCCCGATCCAGGGCCCGGCCACCCGGCGTCCTCCGGCGTGGATCGCCGCCTCGACGAGCGGCTCCCAGTAGGTGGGCCGGAAGGTCGCGAGGGAGCCGTACGGCCGCACCTCCAGGAGATCGAGGGCGGCTGCATCGAGCCGCACCCCGGCCGCCGGGTCGTCGGGCTCGCGCGGGGGGACGGGCTCGCGGTCCGGGCCGGGCCAGGGCCACCGCGCCAGCTCCCACCCCTCGGGAGTGAAGAGGGCCGCCAGCACCCCGCTTCCGTCCGCGGCGACGGCCGGGAGGTGAACGCCGGTGACCAGGTCGGTCATCTGGCGCAGGGGTCCCATGGTGCCGGCCGCGGGATCGACGTCGCGGCGGTAGAGGTTGGCCACCCCGCTCCGGTCCGAGGTGAAGACGACGGTGCGTCCGTCGGGACCCCAGCTCGCCCCCAGCGCCACGGCCCGGCGGGGATCCAGGCGCAGGAGGAGCGCCCCGCTGGCCGCGTCCACGACGACCACTTCCCACGTCGTCTCGGGCGTCCACCGGGAGGCGGCGATGAAGCGGCCGTCGGGCGAGACCGCCGGGAGGGCCCAGTGGACGGAGTCCGAGCCCGACGCGATCTCGTCGACCCGACCGTCGTCGAGCGCGACCCGGACGAGGTCGGTGTGCCCTCCGTGCGAGCGGATCGCCACCACCTCGTCGCCCGCCGGCAGGGCAGACGGGTGATCGAGCCGCGCGCCGTGGCTGACCCTGCGGACCTCCGCCCCGTCGGGGGTCGCGACGTGGAGGTCGCTCCACATGCGCCACCGCCCGTCGGTCTCGAGCTGCGAGAAGACGATGCGACCGTCGGGGAGCCAGTCGAAGGCCCCGCCGCCGTTCGTCCGGATCGACCCCGCCTCGTCACCTTCCCTGCCCCTTTCGGCGTCCCACCGGCGCACCACGATGCGGGGGTCGGAGCGGGCGTCGGCGCGGTGGTAGGCGAGCCAACGGCCGTCGGGCGAGACGCGGGCGCGAGCGACGACCCGGGCGCCCTCGGTGAGGACGTCGCCGCGGGGGAGGTCGGGCGAGCGCGCGCGCACCTCGGCGGCCCACCGCCCCGCCTCGACCTCGGAGGCCGCGGCCCACCGCCGCCACTCCTCCCGGAGGGAAGTCCCGAATACCGAGCGGGCGGCCGCGTCGAGCCGGTACGGGACCCACTGCCCCGCGACGGCCTCGACGAAGTCGGCGATCCGCTCGGGGCCGTGTCGGTCGGTGAGCCACGCGAAGAAGAGCGAGCCGTACTTGTAGGGACGCTGTCCGCCGGGCCAGAGGGGGGAATCTCCGGAGGCGCGGTCGATCGACTCCAGGGCGCCGGCGAGGGCCGCGGTGCGGAGGTACATCTCGAACTCGCTCCCCTCGGCCCGCCCCGTCCCGGTGAGCGACGACTCGAACCAGGTGGCGATCCCCTCGGTCACCCATCGGGGGACGGCCTGCCCCGGAAAGAGGGGCCAGCCGGAGGGAGCGCGACCGAAGATGCGCCGCCCCACGCCCCCGATCCATCCGGTGCGGTCGAGGTGGAAGATGTGGGCGAGTTCGTGCACCAGGACGACGTGGAGCCAGTCGTCGTAGTAGGCGAGGGCCTGCCCGTCGACCGGGGGGCGGGCATGGACCACGATCTGGAGGCGGGGGGCGACGCGAGCGAAGCCGTTCGAGGCGTCGACGTGGTCGGTGAGGATCAGTTCGATCGTCTCGTCGGGGGGCTCGACGAAGACCTCGGCGAGGCTGCTCCACGCGGCTTCCGCGAGGAGGGCGGAGCGGCGGCCGAGTGCCTCGAGTCGCTCCGGGAAGGCGAGGCGGAAGTGGGGGGTGGAGAGGGTGCGCCACTCCTCGTCGGGGGGGACGTCCTGCGCCTGGAGGGGGACGGCGAGGAGGAGCGCGATCCCCGCCAGGATGCGCCACAGGCCGGGCAGCGTGCGTCCGCTCCGCCCGTCCCGCTTGTCCGCCGCGCTGCCCGGCGCCACACTGCGGGTGTGGTCTCTTCGCGCCCCGACCTCCGTCACCCGCAATCCTCCATGCCTGATCGAACCGACCTCTGGTACCGTCTCGGATACGCCATCGAGTCCGCCCGCCAGGGACAGGCGCGCGCCGCACTCGATGCCCCGGACGAGGTGCGCCCTCGCGGGCCGGAGAACGATGCGCGCTCCCCCCGCTCCGGTCCAGTCCGGGGAGGCGACGACGCCCGCGCGCTTCCGGGTTCCCTCGACCTCCTCGTG
>CAYORZ010000099.1:0-6569 GCA_964406485.1 uncultured Gemmatimonadaceae bacterium
CCCGCTGGTTCCGGCTGCATCCGCGCGAGGTGGACCGCACCCTCACCCCCGAGGCTTGGCTGGCGCGACGCGCGTCGCGCGCCCCGCCCCGTCTCTGTGGGGTGAGGGGGGCGAGGCCTCGCGCCGTGGGGTGAATGAGGCGGACCGTCGCGCCCGGCGTCAGGGGAGCGCGACCCGAAGCCAGTGGATCCCCCACGTCGGCTGCCACCGCACCCCGGCGGGCGTCTCGACGGGGAGGGTCCGCGGGACGACCGCGGGCACGCCCATCCGGACCGCCCCCCGGTCGATCTCGACGAATCCTCCGAGGCCGGACGAGGTCGGTGGCGCCTCCGCCTCCGCCGCCAACGACGGACGGTGCACGACCCCCCCGATGGCGAGCCCCGCGAGGCTCGTCGCGAGAGGAATCGCGACGGCCACCTTCTCGTTGTCGGGGCGGATGAGCAGGTCCAGGCCGAGTCCCGCGAGTCCTCCCACCACTCCCCCGACACTCACCACCCGCCACTGATCGCGCGAGAAGCCGAGCGCCGGCGTCGCGAAGGCGGCCCCGAAGAGTCCCACATTGCCCCCGACCAGGGTCGCGGCGAGAAGGTCGTCGCCTTCGACGTCGACCAGGTGGCCGACCGCTGCCACGATCCCCGAGCCCCACAGTGCCCCCATGTTGGCGCCGGTCGCCACCGCGTCGCTCACCGAGCGGCCGAGGAGCGCTCCGGCTGCGATTCCGGTGGCGCCACCGATGACCATGGCGGCGAAGGTCTCCTGGAGGGTGTCGCCGGATTCGTCGTCTCCGAGGCCGAGCACCTTGCGCCACCCGAAGCCCTGCCACGTCCCCCAGCTCCCTCCGAAGGTGATGGCGCGGGCCTCGCCCATGGTGGGGTCGACGCGCCGACTCCACGCACGGCTGGCGAGGAACCCCAGGGGCGCCCCGACGAGGAGTCCCGCCCCGTAGCCCCGCGAGTCGTCGACCCCGAAGGCACCGGGAACCGCGACCCCCAGCCACCCGCCGTACAACGTGCCCCAGATGCGGAGTTCGGTGGCGCCGCCCCCCCTCGGCTCCGGGACGGGGCGGGCGAGCGCGATGCGGGCGCGGTCCGCGGCCGGGGTGCCGGCGAAACGCTCCAGGATCAGCTGGTGGAGAGCGGCGGCCACCTCCGGCCTCCCCTCCCGGGCGAAGGTGGTGGCGGCGTGCAGGAGCACGGCAGCGGAATCGGCGCGGGTGACCTGGGCCTCGGCGCGACCGCACGCGCCCAGGATCAGGAGGCCCACCACGAGGCTCGGCAGGATTCGCATACGAATCGGCGGGGGGACGGGGGCCAGCGGGCGACCGTGCCGCTCAGGGCATCGGCTCTCCCGCCATCTCGAGAACCTTCCGGAACTCCGCCTCCCGCACCGGCTGCACCGAGAGGCGGGAGTTGCGCACCAGCACCATCTCCGAGAGGTCGGCCTCCGCCTTGATGGCGGGGAGGGGGACGGCCTCCTCGAAGGCTCGCTCGAACTCGATGTCGACGAGCCACCACCGCGGATCGTCCTGATCGGACTTCGCATCGAAGTAGGGACTCCCGGGATCGAACTGGGTCGGGTCCGGATACGACTCCTGCACAACCCGGGCCAGTCCGACGACCGCCGGGGGCGTCTGGCGGGAGTGGTAGTAGAGGACCCAGTCCCCGACCTTCATCTCCCGCATGTTGTTGCGGGCCTGGTAGTTGCGGACCCCGTCCCAGAGAGTGCGCCCGTCGCGGCGCAGGTCGTCGATGGAATACACATCGGCTTCGCTCTTCATGAGCCAGTACTTCGGCATGACCGGACCTCGTCTTCGATGGACGCTTCGGGTTCGCTCGGAAGGTACTCCGGGGTCGGCACGGAGTGCCCGTACGGGCAACGGTGCCGGGACCTCGGTCGCGACCGCCTCCGGCGGGGCGGGGCGACGGCGTCAGACTGCGGTATCGCCCCGCAATTCGCCATGCCTCGTCTGGCGAAGCCGATCGCGTTCCGCCCGCATGGCCTGCGGCGTCTTCCGGACGGCGGCCTCCATCCGGGTCCGCATCAGCCAGACCCCGGCCCCGATGGTGAGGGCCGTCGCCGCTGCCACCAGCGTCCAGAACGCGATCCAGATCGAGCCTCCCTCGGTGCGCTCGGCCACGATCGGGAGCAGGAGTCGCGTCGAGGTCTCGGCGATGAATGCAGCCGCGAGTCCCATGTACGACCCCGCCATCCAGCTGCCGTGCGCTTCGATCCACCGGCCACGCGGCCGGCGCAGGAGCACCGTTCCCATCGCGAGGGCGAGGGCGACGAAGCCGACGAGCGCGAAGAAGTGGAAGGGGCCGAAGCTGCCGGTCAGGCGGTAGATCGCGAGCGCCGTCGCGTTGACGACGATCATCGAGGTCAGGTAGAGGTGGCCGAGGGTGCGGTGCCAGCGGGTGCCCTTGGGGATCAGGAGCACCCACCCCCCGGTGAGGAGCGCGGCGAAGGCGGCGATGAGATGGATGTGTCCGACGGCATCGTGGCTCATGGCGATCGGGGGTCCGGTTCGGGGGCGGGGCGCAGCAGCCGCTCCAGTTGCTCGACGTGGCGCTCGAAGCCCGCCCGCCCCTCGGGGGTGAGTCGGTAGCGGGTGATGCCCGTGGAGCGATCGGCGACCAGGAACCCGGCGTCGAGCAGGCGGGTGAGGTGGGTGCTGAGGTTGCCGTCGGTGGTCCCCACCGTGTCGCGGAGCCAGGTGAACTCCGCCTCGTCGGTCGTGGCCAGAAGGGAAAGGACCGCGAGTCGGATGGGCGAGTGGACGAGGGGATCGAGCGTCCGGTAGCTCCAGCGATCGCTCATGGCGCGCTCTCCCGCCGCCCGAGGACGAGGGCCGGGCCGGCTTCGAAGAGGAGCGCCATCGCCGCCAGGATCAGGAGCGCGGCGTCGGAGGGGACGACGAGGAGGAGCGCCGCGCCCGCCCACCAGACGACCGCAACGGCGCGCAGCCACCCGATCTCGGTCACCCGATCGGTAGCCCAGTACGCGCCGCCGAGCACGGCGGCCACGATGCCCGGGAGGGCCGCCGGCGTGACCGTCCCTCCGAAGTAGCCCAGGAGCCCGACGAGGGTGAGGGTCGCCCCCGCGCCGAGCCAGATCCCCTCGACAGCGCGCGTCGCCTGGTTGCGGGCGCGGGACGGCGCCAGCCGTGCGATCAGGATCGAGCCCGCCCACCCGAGGGCCAGCGCCAGGGGCCAGAGGAGCGAAAGCGCCCCCCACGCCTCGACCCGCACCACCCACCAGGTGGCCACCAGGGCGGCGGCGGTGAGGGCCCCCCACCACAGCTGCAGCCGCCAGCTCTCGACCATCACCCGACGCCCTTCCCGCATCCAGTGGCGGATCTCGCCCAGGTGCCGGCTCGCTTCGTCGGCCTGCATCGCCCCTCCTTTGATTCTCAAAGCAACTTTGTCAATCAAAGCTGGAGGGTGGGCAGGGCCCCTGTCAACCCGGCGGTGATCGGAGTACCCCCGTCACGACACGACGGGGGGCGAACCGCTCCCGCGATCCGCCCCCCGTCCTGTGGCGACATTCGGCGCCTGCGCGCGATCAGCCGCGCGGACCCGCCTCGCGGACCGCTTCGCTCACCCCGTCGGCGTACTTCTCGAAGTTCTCGCGAAACATCGAGGCGAGCTTCGCCGCCTGGGCGTCGTAGGCCTCCGGATCGTCCCACGTCCGGCGCGGATGCAGCACGTCGTCGGGGACGTCGGGGACGGCGGTGGGCACCTCGAAGCCGAAGACGGGGTCGGTCACCGTCTCGACGTCGTCGAGCGCGCCGGCCAGTGCGGCCCGGACCATCGCCCTCGTGTGGGCGAGCTTCATCCGCGATCCGGTGCCGTAGGCGCCCCCCGTCCATCCGGTGTTGACCAGGAAGACCCGCGCCCCGTGCTCCCGGAGCTTCTCGCCGAGCATGGTGGCGTAGACGCCGGGGTGGCGCGGGAGGAAGGGAGCCCCGAAACAGGCGCTGAAGGTCGCCCGCGGCTCGGTGATCCCGCGCTCGGTCCCGGCAACCTTCGCCGTGTACCCCGACAGGAACTGGTACATCGCCTGCTCGGGGGACAGGCGCGAGATCGGAGGGAGCACCCCGTAGGCGTCGGCAGTGAGGAAGATCACCGTCGAGGGGTGCCCGCCCGCGCTGGGGTGGACGGCGTTGGGAATGTAGTGGATCGGGTACGACGCCCGGGTGTTTTCGGTGATCGAGTCGTCGTCGAAGTCGATCTCGCGGGTGGTCTCGTCGAGGATCACGTTTTCGAGGATCGTCCCGAACATGCGGGTCGCCGCATGGATCTCCGGCTCCCCCTCCGCCGAGAGGTTGATCGTCTTGGCGTAGCACCCCCCCTCGAAGTTGAAGACGCCCACGTCGCTCCATCCGTGCTCGTCGTCGCCGATCAGCCCCCGCTCGGGGTCGGCGGAAAGGGTGGTCTTGCCGGTTCCCGAGAGGCCGAAGAAGAGGGCGACGTCGCCGTCATCTCCGACGTTGGCCGAGCAGTGCATCGGCAGCACCCCGCGGGCGGGCAGGAGGTGGTTCAGGACGGAGAAGATCGACTTCTTGATCTCTCCGGCGTACCGCGTGCCGCAGATGAGGACCGTGCGGTCGGCGAAGTTCACCACCACCGCCGTCTCGGAGCGCGTGCCGTGGCGCGCGGGGTCGGCCTTCATCTCCGGGGCGTGCAGCACCGTGAAGTCGGGCGCCACCGCCCCCGCAGGCTCGTCGGCGGGGAGACGGAGGAACATGTTGTGGGCGAAGAGATCGTGCCACGGGCTCGGGGTGATCACCCGGACCCGGATCCCGTACTCCTCGTCGGCGCCCGCCCGCGCGTCGCGGACGAAAAGCTCCTGCTGATCGAGGTAGGCCACGATGTCGGCCCGCAGCCGATCGTAGTGGTCCTGCTCCATCGCCACGTTGACGCTGCCCCAGTCGATGTCTCCCTCCGACGACGGCTCGCGCACGGTGTACTTGTCGTTGGGCGACCGTCCCGTGTGGGGCGCGGTCACCACCGAGAGCCCGCCCATGTGAGCCAGCCGGGCCACGCCCCGCTTGATCGACATCTCGTAGAGCTCGGCTGGTGAACGATTCCAGTGGACCGTGCCCGTCGGTGCCAGGCCATGCTGCTCGAGGCCCAGTGCCTCGGTCTGTGTGCTCATCGCTGTCTCGGTTCAGGTGGCGGACGACCCCTCGCCGGAGTCCCTGCCACGCAGGATCTGTGTGGATCGGAGTCCCTCAAGAATGGCCCGTTCGCGCCTGTGCGTCCACCGACGCGATCGTGGTGAGGTTGAGGATCTCCTGCTGCGATGCCCCCCGCTGCAGCACATGCACCGGACGGGCCATCCCCAGGAGAATCGGGCCGATCACCTCGGCCTCTCCGAGGGAATCGAGGAGCTTGTAGGCCGCGTTCGCCGCGCTCAACCCCGGAAGGACGAGGACGTTGGCGCTGCCGGTGAGTTGCGAGAAGGGGTAGGTGTCATCGGCGCTGCGCGGGCCGACGGCCGTGTCCACCTGCATCTCGCCGTCGACCTCCAACTCGGGGTCCTTCGCGTGGAGGATCCGCACTGCGCGCGCCACTTTCTCGGACTGCGGGTGCCGCGCCGAACCGAAGTTGCTGAACGAGATCATCGCGATCCGCGGACGGATCCCGAGTTCCCGGGCGAAGCGCGCCGTGAGGAGCGCGATCTCGGCGAGGGTCTCGGCGTCGGGGTCGATGTTGACCGTGGTGTCGGCAAAGAAGAGGAGTTCGCGGTTCGGGAAGGCCACCAGGTGGAGGCCCGCGACGCGCTCCACCCCCTCCTCGACCCCGATCACCTGGAGGGCGGGCCGCAGCACCTCGGGGTAGTTGGCCTCGACCCCCGCGACGACGGCGTCGGCGTCGCCGGCGGCCACCATCGAGGTCGCGAAGTAGATGGGCTTGTACAGGTTCCACCGCGCTTCGGCCCGGGTGAGCCCCTTCCGTCCGCGCCGCTCGAAGAGCGTCTCGGCGTAGGCGTGCCGGCGGGCATCGAGCGACGCCGCGTGGATGACCTCGACGCCGGTGAGGTCGACCCCGAACATCGCGGCCTTCTCCTCTACGCGCTCCTGCCGCCCCAGGAGGATGGGGCGACACACCCCCTCTTCGACCATCTGGGCTGCGGCCCGGATGACCGTCGCGTTGTGGCCTTCGGGAAACACCACCCGCGCCGGGCGCCGCCGGGCACGCTCCGTCATCGACGCCATGACCGCCCGCGCCGGCCCCAGCGAGGCCCGCAGCCGATCGACGTATTCCGCGAGGTCGACTTCCTCCCGCGCGACTCCCGTGCGCATCGCAGCCTCGGCCACCGCCGGGGCCACATGGTAGAGCACCCGGGTGTCGACCGGCTTCGGGATCAGGTAGTCGCGTCCGAAGGCGATGGGGGCGTCGTCGTAGGCCAGACGCACCGAGTCGGGGACGTCGGCCCGGGCGAGGTCGGCCAGCGCCCGGGTGGCCGCCATCATCATCTCCTCGTTGACCTCGGTGGCCCGCACGTCGAGGGCCCCGCGGAAGATGAAGGGGAAGCCCAGCACGTTGTTCACCTGGTTCGGGTAG
>CAYORZ010000099.1:6579-6850 GCA_964406485.1 uncultured Gemmatimonadaceae bacterium
CGACCGTCCGGTGGCAATGATCGCGTCGGCACGCGCCTCGAGAACCTCTTCCGGGAGGATCTCCGGGTCGGGGTTGGCCAGGGCGAAGACCACCGGATCACGCGCCATCGAGGCCACCATCTCGCCCGAGATCACCCCCCCGACCGAGAGTCCCACGACGACGTCGGCCCCGACCATCGCCTCGGCGAGGGTGCGGTGCGGCGTGTCGGCAGCGAAGCGCGCCTTGTAGGGGTTCATGTCGTCGTCGCGCCCCCGGTAGACCGGCCCCTTG
>CAYORZ010000100.1:0-3956 GCA_964406485.1 uncultured Gemmatimonadaceae bacterium
GGCTGACGTGGGTGACGGCGTGGTGGGCCTGGTGGGCGGGGGTCAGGGGTGGGGTCGGGTGGGGTGCCAGGGACGGTCGGAAGGATAACACGCCCGCCCACCCCCGCCACCACGGGAGGCGGTCGCGGACGGTCGGCGATAGACTGTCAGGGGCGATTTCACGAACGCACGACGGAGCAGGCGATGAAGCGAGACGAGATGCGGGCGCGGCTCGAGCGGCGCACCTCCCCCTGGGACCTCGTGGTCGTGGGCGGCGGCGCCACCGGCCTCGGCGTGGCCATCGACGCCGCCGCCCGCGGGTACGCCGTGGCCCTCTTCGAGGGGGTCGACTTCGGCAAGGGCACGTCGAGTCGGAGCACCAAGCTCGTGCACGGCGGGGTGCGCTACCTGCGGCAGGGCAACATTCCCCTGGTGATGGAGGCCCTTCGCGAGCGCGGGATCCTGCGGCGCAATGCGCCCCACCTCGTGCACGACCTCCCCTTCGTCGTCCCCAATTACGACTGGTGGGAGGCGCCCTTCTACGGAATCGGCCTGAAGGTGTACGACGCCCTCGCCGGGCGGTACGGCTTCGGCCCGTCGCGGCATCTTTCCCGCGAAGAGACGGTGGAGCGGCTCCCGACGATCGAGACCGAGGGACTCCGGGGCGGCGTCGTCTACCACGACGGCCAGTTCGACGACGCCCGTCTGCTCATCCACCTGGCGCGCACCGCGGCGGGGCAGGGCGCCGTGCTGATGAACCACGCTCCGGTGATCGGGCTGCTGCACGACGCCGAAGGGGTGGTCAGCGGCGTGCGGGTGCGCGACGCCGAGGGGGGCGACGAGATGGAGATCGAGGGGCGGGTGGTGATCAACGCCACCGGCCCCTTTGCCGATGCGCTGCGCCGCTTCGATGACCCGGAGGCGCGCCCGCTGATCCGTCCGAGCCAGGGGATCCACCTCGTTCTCGACCGGCGGTTTCACCCGGGTGATGCGGCGATCATGGTCCCCGAGACCGACGACGGGCGGGTGCTCTTCGCGGTTCCCTGGCATGAGCGCGTCATCGTGGGAACGACCGACACCCCCATCCCCTCGGTCGAACTCGAGCCGGTGCCGCTGGCCGACGAGGTGCGCTTTCTGCTCGACCACGCGGCTCGCTACCTGGTCGAGGATCCGGGTCCCGAAGACGTGCTCTCGGTCTTCGCCGGGATCCGCCCCCTCGTGGGCTCGGACGACGCCGACGATACCGCGTCGCTCTCGCGCGACCACACCCTCCAGATCGCTCCGAGCGGACTCGTCACGATCACCGGGGGAAAGTGGACGACCTACCGCAAGATGGCCGAGGACACCGTCGACCATGCCGCAGTACTCGCCGGTCTCGAGGTCGTGCCCTCGCCCACGAAGGAACTTCCGATCCACGGGTATCACCCCGCCGCGGAGCGCTTCGGCGCGCTGGCCGTGCACGGGGCCGATGCCCCGGAAGTGGAGGCGCTCGCCGCCGGCGATCCCGCCCTGGCCGCCCCTCTCCATCCCGCCCTCCCCGCGCTGGCAGCCGAGGTCGTGTGGGCGGCGCGAGAAGAGATGGCCCGCACGCTCGACGACGTGATGGCGCGCCGCACCCGGTCGCTGGTTCTCGACGCCCGGGCGGCGATCGAGGCGGCCCCCCGGGCCGCGGCGCTCCTCGCCGTCGAACTCGGTCGCGACGCAGCGTGGATCGACGCCGAGGTCGCCGCCTTCACCGTTCTCGCGCGCGGATACCTGGTGCAACCGTAGCCCCGCGCTTTGCAGACCGCCCGCTCCTCCGCCTCGCGGGGGCTCGGGCCGGTCCCGGGTCCTCAGGGAAGAATCCCCTCGCGGTGAAGCTCGTGCGCGTACGCCTCGTAGACTCTCCGGTTCGCGAGAAAGTCGAGGATCCACTGCTCGAAGGGGGGCAGCGGGAGGCGCGCCTCCACGAACTCCACGACCATCATCGCGAGCTGGAGGCGGTCGCGAGCCGCGAAGTCGATCTTCTGGCCGTCGAGAATCTCGTCGACGGCGCGGTGGAAGTCGTCGGGGTGGACGAGGGCAATGAAGTGCGCCACCTGGTCCATCCGGTACGAGGTGTAGAGCGAGCGCAGTTCGTCGAGGTCGGCGCCCGTCGACGGCGTCTCTCCCGCGTCCTCGGTGGGGGCGGAGGCATGCTCGGCAATCACCTTCCGGAACCACCGCTGGAGGAAGGGCGAACTCGCCCGTTCCTGCTCGCGCACATGGAGGGCGGAGTCGAGGAGGGCGAGGAGGAGCGGATGGCCCATCGAGCGGACCTTGCCGTGGATCTCCGCCTCGGAATGCTCCACGAAGATCGGCGCGGTGCGTACCGCTTCTTCGCCTGCCTCGGGGGACTCCGGAGCGAATTCGAAGAGGCCGCGCCACCCCTCGCCGTCGGTGGCGTACGTCACCAGAGCGCACGCCCACGCGCGGCCGCCCCGCTCGAGCAGACCTACCGAGCGGCGGTGTTCGGGACCCCGGAGTGGGGCGGGGGCGGGGGTGTCCACTTCGTCTCGCGCTGCCATGACGCGAAAGGTGTTGACGCGGGTCTTCTGCGGCAAGGCGCCCACCTTCCGGCGCCCGACGGCGCGCTCCGCCGGCACGGGCCGCCCCTCACGCTCGGGGGCGAGGTAGCCGATGCTCCCCTCGTGCGGGGGGCGGGGCGCGGCCACCGGTGGCGACGGCCGGCGGGCGGGTTCGCCCGCGCGAACGGGGCGTCGTGCCGTGCACCGGGCCCCCGGATGTGGCCGCACCGGAAACAGATGGTTATCGTGGTCCTGCGGGAGCCGATCCGGTGGTCCGGGTTCGGTGTCGGGCCTTCATGAGACGAGGAGCGCATGCAGATCCATATCCCCCAGGAGAGCCGCCCGGAGGCCATGGCCGACGTGCCGGGGGTGTGCGCGCTCCCCCTTACGCGCGCGGTGGTGCAGTACCGCGACCGGCACGCGATCGACCAGCCCGGAGGGTGGATCCGCGACATCGGGCTCGCCGTCGTCCTCGACGGGCGGTATGCGGCTCGGGCCGAGGTGATCGACCTCGGGAGCGGCGAGGTGCGGCAGCTGGATCTCTCGGGTGAGCTCGTCGTGCTCGACTGGGTCCACGAACCCACCCTCGAGCATCTCTCCACCCTTCTCCGCGACGCGGCCGGTGGGGGCGAGCGCTCCCCACTCCGGCGGTTCTGCGCCGACGTCGCCCTCCAGGTGCTCGAACGGACGGGATTCGGTCCGCTCACCCGTCTCACCTTTCTCCGGATCGGGTTCCGCGACGTCTGCCGCGATCTCGACCTGCACGATGGCACCTCGGTGCGCATCACCCTCGGCGACCGACGGCTGGTGCGCGTGCACCTCGACTACGACCACCATGCCCTGGTCTTCCGCACCCCCGCCGATCCCACCGACGACCTTCTGGAGTCGGCGCTCGGCAGCGCCTTTCCCGGGGTGGAGATACGCCGGATCGTCGCGGTGAGCCCGTCCGCGACGGGCGGCTACCTCCTCCGCCTTCCGCTCCCCCTCGACCTCGACGAGGTGCGCAGTACGATGCAGACGATCCGGGAAGGACTCTTCGCCCTGATCGCGCGTTTCGAGCCGGGCCGCCACCGTGCCCTTCGCGAGATGATGACCACCTTCGGGGCCCGCGAGACGCTGGCCCGGATCCGCGCGCGGCCGCACGGGCTCGTCACCCGCACGCGCCCTCCCCCTCTCCCTCTGCCCCCTCCGAAGGCACGGTCCACTGATGCACCTCGTCGTGGAAACCAGCGGTTCACGGACGCTCCCCCTGACCGAGGCACTCGCCCGCCGCTACGCCGAGTACCGGCTCCGTCAGGGGCGCGACTTCCTGGACCTCCTCCCGCGGGAGGGGCGACGTGAAGTGATCCGGGCCTGCCGCTCGCGCACGGGTGGAGGCGACTCCCTCGAGGCGCTGGCCGCCTTCTGCGCCGACCTCCTCCCGCTTCCCCC
>CAYORZ010000100.1:3966-6781 GCA_964406485.1 uncultured Gemmatimonadaceae bacterium
CCCCCTCGACCTCTGGCTGCAGGACTTCCACCGGAACCGCGCAGCCCACCTCGCTCTCGAGGATCCGGCGGGAGGGGGACCCCGGAGTCCCGACGGATCGCCGGTGATCGTCGGCGTTCGCGAGGTGCGCTTCGGCGGCAGCGGGTGGGTCGCCCAGCTCCACGTCTCCCCCCGGGACGAGGGGTGGGAAGGGGCGATCCACTTTCATGGCGAAGACCCGTCGGTGTCGGCGGTGCGGACCGGCGGAGTCTTTCGCGAACGGGGAGTCGAGAGCATCCGCGAGCGCTTCGAAGCCCTCGATTCCACGACGGTCGTGGCCTTCCTCCGCTCGGCTCTTCCCTGATCGGTTTTTGGAAAAAATCCGTCAACGATACCGTGACGGTTTGACGATGGGGGAGTCCGGAACGCCGCATAAACTCGCCGCATCGTCTGAAATAGTTTTGAAAAACCTCTTTCTGGTCATGCGCGGGAACGCTTGAATTCCGGATTCCTGCCACTTTGTGCAAACTATTGCAGGGCAACAGGTTGCAGGATTGCAGCAGGAAAGCCGGCAGACGTCCCGATCCGCCCTTGCGCCCCCCGCATTCCCCTTCTATTCGACCTCTCCGCCGCCCGGGAGTCCGACCCCGACGATGCTGGCGGGCGGTCTCACCGCGAAGAGACCACCTCTCGAAAGTTGCCAACTTTTCAACATTCAGGCACGGCGGAGCCATCGCATGTGGGAAACCCGATCCGTAGAGTTGAAGGTCCACCTTCCCCGAGACATCGCGGCTCAGGCGGAGGAGGTTCAGAAGACCGATCCGGAGTTCCTCAGCCGGATCGTCCTTTACGGGTTGACCCGTCGCTCCATCTACCGGCATCTGCAGGACAACCCGGGGACCCTCGCGGCAGACGCCGGCGAGTCGCACATCTCCCTTCCCTCGTAAGCACTTGCGGGGAACGCGTGCGCCGAGCACCATAAGGGCACCCGCACGGAGGTCTCTCCGCGTGGTGGACCGGACTGCATCCGGTCGTTCCCCTATCGGACGAGCGCGAGATGGCGACCGACGCGGAGCCGACGCCCTCCCACAACTCCGAATCGGCCCGTGAGGTCCTGCGGGCCAAGTACGTGGAGTATTGCTCCGCGCAGCTGGCCGACCTCCTCCTCTACCTGACTCCGGACGAGATCTACCTCCTGGCCCAGCGGGCCGCACCGCCCGGGGAGGAGGATCGCGCCCCCGGCCATGCCTCGTACGGGGCGATGGTGGAGCGTGCGACCGGGTGGCTCGCCTCCCGCGTGGCGCTCCCTCCCTTCGAGGTCTGGATCGAGGATTATCGCCGCCACCCCGAGCGGTACGAGAGCTACCTCATGGGGCTGTGGGAGGCCGACGCCCCTCCGGCGACGTCCGCCGCCAGGGGGTAGCGCGACCCTCCGCGACCGGCAGCCGCTCCCCCGGCAGCGCTCCCTAGAAGGGGAGGTCGTCGTCGGGGTCGCTCAGGGGGCGCGCCCCCCCGCTCCGGGGGGCCTCGTCGCGGAAGCCGTCTGCGGGGCCCGCGCCGGAGTCCCCGCTCCCCGAGCCGAGCATCACCATTTCCTGGACGACGATGTCGGTCCAGTAGCGGGTGTTGCCCTGCTCGTCCTGGGTCTGGGAGTACTCGATCCGGCCCTCGACGTAGAGGCGGTCGCCCTTCTTCACGTACTGCTCGACGATGTCGGCAAGCCGTCCGAAGAAGGTGAGCCGATGCCACTCCGTCCGTTCCTGCTGCTGCCCGGTGCGGTCCTGGAAGGTGCGGTTGGTGGCGACCGACAGCTTCGCCACCCGCACGCCCGATGCAGTCGCCCGGACCTCGGGGTCGCTGCCGACGTTGCCGATGAGCATCACCTTGTTGAGCGAGCGACTCATGAACCGGGGACTCCTTCAGGGGGTGGAGGGGGCGACACTTTCGCCGCGTACCCGACCCGGGTCGGCCGCGTTCCCTCGGCGGGCCGTCCGCCGCGTTGGCTCGGGCCGGTGGGCGTTCTATGTTGCAGGGTCCCTCCCACGCCCCCCGCACGCACCGCGCAGCCCACCATGACCGACGCCTCGCTCGTCCGCCTGGAGATCGACGACCGCATTGCCCTGGTGACGATCCACCGTCCCGAGAAGCTCAATGCCCTCAACGGGGCGGTGATCGACGCCCTGGGGAGCGCCTTCGACCGGCTGCGCGACGACGAGAGGGTGGGGGGAGTGATCGTGACCGGGGCGGGCGAGAAGGCCTTCGTCGCGGGGGCCGACATCGGGGAACTCGCGGAGATGGACGGGATCACCGGGGTGGCGACCAGCCGCCAGGGACAGGAGGTCTTCCGCGCGATCGAGCGCTTTCCCGTGCCGGTGGTCGCGGCGGTCGGCGGCTACGCCCTCGGCGGGGGGTGCGAACTCGCGCTGGCCTGTCACCTTCGCGTCGCCTCCGACGACGCCCTCTTCGGGCTTCCGGAGGTGGGGCTCGGAATCATCCCGGGCTACGGCGGCACGATCCGGCTGGCCCGTCTGATCGGCCTCGGCCGGGCGATCGAGATGACGCTGACCGGCGATCCGGTGAAGGCGGAACGGGCGCTCGAGATCGGGTTGGTCAACGCCGTGGTGCCTCGCGCGGAACTCCACGAGCGCGCACGCGCTCTCCTGCAGCGGATCCTGCGCAACGGCCCGGTGGCCCTGCGCGCCGCCCTGGAGTCGATTCATGGGGCGCTCGATGCGTCGACCGAACAGGCCCACGCGATGGAGTCGTCGCTCTTCGGACTGCTTGCCTCCACACGCGACATGAAGGAGGGCATGCGCGCCTTCCTGGAGAAGCGGAA
>CAYORZ010000101.1:0-1816 GCA_964406485.1 uncultured Gemmatimonadaceae bacterium
CGCCCCTCGAGGAAGAGGGCGAAGCGCCCCTCGTCGAGGACCACGTTCTGCCCTGCCAGGGGGGTGACGGCCCCGCAGAGGGCCGCAAGGGCGAGAGCGGGGAGGGGGAGGAGGCGGCGTGACACGGCAGCGGTCCTGGGCGAGGGTGGGCGAGGTGCGTGGTCTACCCGGCGGATGGCGTCCGGGGTCCTGACGCGCCGGGGGCGGCGAGAAGGCTCACGAGGTCGTCGATCCAGCTCTTCAGGATCTCGCGCCCGCGCTCCGGGGTGGCGGCAGTGGGTTGGCCCATCACCCCGCCGGTCGCCTCGGGGGGTGTGAGGGAACGCCCTGCGCGGTACCTTCGTAGCGTCCGCCCCCCGACCGGCGCGTCGGCCATCGCTTCGGAACGCACCAGGTCGGGGCGGAGGTAGAGGAGTATCGAGGTCTCGATCTCTCCTGCGTGTTCGGGCATCGGGGCACCGGGGTGGTGCCTGGAGACGTCCAGCGCGAACAGGTCGATCACCGTCGTTCGGGCATCGGAGGTGAGTGCCATGAGGAGGGCATCCATGTGCGGTTCGCTCCGGCTGGCCGTCACCACCAGGAATTCGGATACGCCGTGATCCTCCCACGACGAGAAAAGCTCGTTGATCGTGCGATGCAGCGTCTTGCGGCGGATTCCGGCCGTGCCCGGAAACTTCGACGACCCCGGGAGGTTGACGCCGTAACTGAAGGTCGGTGCGCGGAGGATCCCGAGGCGGCGGGCAAGCTGCCGAACCACATGTTCGGCGATGAGGGTGCCGGCGCCGAGCGGGAGGTGGGGCCCGTACTGTTCGAGCGAGCCCACGGCGAGGAGGAGACGGGGCTCGTGGACGAAGTGTCGGCGGACCGCCGGCCAGGGGAGCCGGTCGAGGGCGTGGGCGTCGTCGTCCGGGTGGGGGACGGGGCCGGGCGTGGGGACCGGAGGGACGGTCGGGTCCAGGGGGGGAGGGGGTGAGGGATCGGGGGGTGGCGGCGTGGCTGCCGTGGGCGGCCCTCCTGGTGGCCGCCGCCTGGGCCCGCTGGCCGGGCGCCGGCCTCCTGGCCGCTGCCGCGCTCGTCGTCGTCTCGGCCCTCCTCGTCCACCGCGGCGCGCCGCTCGGGCGGCGGACCGCCCTGATCCTCGTCCTCGCGAGCGTCGTCTGCGGCTTCGTGGTCCAGCAGCGCGACACGCACCTCACCGGCGCCTGGGACGAGTACTGGTTCGACCGCGAGGCAGAGGTGGTCGAGGAACTGGGGGCCTACCTCGACGAGATGCTCGACCGCACCATCGCGAGTGTAGTCAGACTGGCCGACGAGGCTTCGGGGGGCAACCTCCCCCCCGCCGAACGGGTGCGGTCGCTGCGGCGGCAGGCCGGGCTCGCGGCGCTGGCGCTCTACGCTCCCGCCCCCACGCCCCTCGGGGCGGCCGAGCCCCGCCTGGCCGTCTGGGACGGGCTTCACCGGGGGGCGGTTCCCCAGGTGGTGAAGGCGGGCGAGGCGCCCTTCCTCTTCGGGGAGTCCCCCCTCTTCAGCTACCTCTATGTGACCGCCCCGGTCGAGGGTGGGGGGACGGCGGTGACCGCGGTCCTCCTCCGGGCCGACGTGCCGGGCCGGGCGGGCGACGTCGACGACCTCGCCTCGAGCTTCCACCGCCGGACGGGGGAGTCGCTCCGCCTCTCCACGCCGGCCCGCGCGACCCCGCCGGGAGGGGTGGGGGCTTCGGGGGTCTTCGACTACATGCACGAAGACATGGCCCTCTTCTCCCTCTCGGTGGAGCGCCCCTCGCGGCATCCGAGCACGCCGCCATAAAAGGAGCGCG
>CAYORZ010000101.1:1826-6771 GCA_964406485.1 uncultured Gemmatimonadaceae bacterium
AGGCGGAGCGGCGCGCGGAAGTGCGGGAAGGGGGACGGTTGTGGAGCACGGCCCTGGTCGTCGGCGCCTGGCTGCTCCTCGGGGTGGCGGGGGAGTGGAGGCGCGCGCCCCGCCTCGGGCTCGCCACCGGGATCGCCCTCGGGCTGCTCGTTCCGGTCGAGGTCGTCCCGGGGCTCGACCGCCTGGCCAGCCCCGGAGACTTCCTCCTTCCGCTCCTCCCCGGCGCCACCCTCGCGCGGATGGTGGCGGTGGGCCTGTTCGTGGTGCCGCTCGCCGGGGCGGTGCATCGCGGGCGGGGAGGGCGCGTCCCGCGGGGCGTGGGGGCGCTCGTGGCCGCGCTGGCGATCGCGGGGGCGGCCGTGCTCTTCCGGGAGTCGGCCTCGGTGGGGTTCCTGGCCGGGAGCGAAGGGGGGTGGGTGGCGTACCAGGCGGTCCTCGCCGCCCTGGCCGCGCTCCTCGCCCTCGCGGCGATCTCGCTCGCGCCCCGCCGTGGCGTGCCCCGCTCCGTCCTCGCCCTCGCCGTCGGTCTCACGGTCGTGCTTGCCCTGGTGAGCGGGGGGGTCGCGCTCCGCACCGGCTCCGTCCCCCCCTGGCTCCCGCTCCTCTGGGCGTTCCCCCTGGGGGTGCTCGCGGGGGTCGACGCGACGCTTCCGCACCGGCGACGCTGGCTGCAGTGGGGGCTCGCGGTGGTGCTCGGGGCCTCCGTCGCCGTCCCGGTCAGCTGGGGGCATCGGCTCGAGGCGCGCCTGGCCAGCGCGGCGTCGCAGGTGAGCCGCGTGGGGACGGGGGTGGACCCCTACCTCCGCTTCCTCCTCGAGCGCCTCGCGGTCTCGGTCGACAGCCTCGACCAGGCGGGGGCGCCGGCGGTCGAACTCCTCTACCTGGGGTGGCGGAGCAGCGGTCTGGCCGAGGCCGGGTACCCGGTCTGGATGACGGTGTGGAGCGAGACGGGCGGCTTTCCCGAAGAGGAACTCCGGGTCGGGATGGGGGGCGTGGGCCGGCCGGTGGTGGCGAACCGCTACCTGGCCGAGGCCCGCGCCGGCGACACCGTCCAGGTGCGGCGCTTCGACTCTTTCGAGGCCCACTACCTCGCCCAGGTGCCGCTCCGCGACGACCGGGTGATGACGGCCGTCGTCCCGCCGCTGGGCACGACGGGCGCGGAATCGCTCCTCGGCCCGCTCTTCGGGAGCCTCGCGCCGGATCGTTCGAGTCCGCTCCGCCTGGTTCCCCTCGGACCCGAGGAGCCGGCCCGCCCCTCCGGGCGCGTGCAGTGGACGCTCCGGCAGGGGGGGTGGCAGGGCGAGGTGGTCGTGGAGATGGCGGGCGAGGGGTACATCGCCCGCTACGACGTCCCCGTCGCCAACCTTCCGGTGCTCGTCGCACGCGCCGTGCTTCTCGTCCTCCTGGACGGGGTCCTCCTGGGGGTGCTCTGGTGGATCGGGGGGCGGCTGGCCGGATCGCTCGCCCCGCGCGGGGGGGCACGGTGGAGCGGGGTGACCTCGTTCCGCGCCCGCGTGACGGTCGCGCTCTTCGCCTTCTTCGCCCTCTCCAACCTCGTCTTCGGGAGCCTCGCCTACCGGTCGATCAGCGGGGCGGCCCAACGCGCCGCGCGTGTGCTCGCCGAGCGGGCGGTCAACGACGCGGCGGCGAGCTACTCGGAAGTCGGGGGGGCGGTCGACCTCCTCGCCAGTCGGGTCGGGGTGGAGGTGCTGGAGTACCGGCATGGGGAACTGCGCGAGGCCTCGGTCGACGAACTTCTCTCGCTCGGTCTCTACGAGGGGTGGGTGCCGTACGAGGTCCACCACCAGCTCGCCCGCCGCGAGGCGCTGACCGCCGTCGCGTCGACGACGATGGGCGGGTGGGAGTACGTGACCGCGTACCGGTGGCTGCAGGACGGCGATGTGGTCGGCTCCCCGGTTCCCATCCAGGCCGGCGCGACCGCGATCCAGAGCCGCGACGTGGCGGAGCTGCTCTCGGCGGCCGTGGTGGTGGGGGCGGCGCTCTCCTTCCTCCTGGCGCTCCTCGTGGGGCGGGCGCTGACCCGGCCGATCCACACCCTCCGCATCGCCTCGGAGCGCGTGGGGAGCGGCAACCTCGACGTGCGGCTCACCGCCGAACGCAACGACGAGTTCGGAACCGTTTTCGAGGCGTTCAACCGGATGGTGCGGCGGCTGCGGCGGGCCCGCCTCGACCTGGTCCGCACCACCCGGCGCACCCAGGCGATCGTCGAGGTCGCCGCCACGGGGGTGGTGGCCTTCGATTCGCGCGGCGTGGTGACCCTGGCCAACCCTACCGCCCGCGCCCTCCTCGGCCTCGCCATCGAGGAAGGAGAACCGCTCCCCCCCGCCACGGGACACGCCGGCGACTTCGTGCGGTGGATGGCCACCTACTTCCGCGACGGGCTGGGGGACGCGGCCCTCGAGCTGCAGGACGGGGAGCGCCGGATCCGGGTGCGGGCCCGGCGGATCTCGCACGAGGGCCCCCTCGCCGGCGCCGTGGTGAGCCTCGAGGACGTGACCGACGAACTCCGCACGGAACGGGTGCTTGCGTGGGGCGAGATGGCCCGCCAGGTGGCGCACGAGGTGAAGAACCCCCTCACCCCGATCAAGCTCTCGGTGCAGCACCTGCGGCGGGCGTGGGAGGATCGGCGTCCCGACTTCGACGAGATCCTCACCCGCAACGCCGAGGCGATGCTGCGCGAGATCGACCGGCTGGCGGCGATCGCCACCTCCTTTTCGCGCTTCGGGGCCCCCCGGGCGGTGGGCGAGGAGCCGCTGGCTCCGGTCGAGCTGGCGCGCGTCGTGCCGGAAGTCCTCGCGCTCTACGGGGAGGGGGAGGGCGCCGTCGCCTTCGTCGCCGCCCTGGATCCCGACCTCCCCCCGGTGCTGGCGCGGGACTCCGAGGTGAAGGAAGTCCTCATCAACCTGCTCGAGAACTCGCGGGCCGCGGTCCGCGAAGGGGGGACGGTGCGGGTGGAGGCCGTGCGCGAAGGCGAGGGGGTGGTGCTGCGCGTGGTCGACGACGGATCCGGGATCGCCGAGGAGCTCCTGGGGCGGGTCTTCGAGCCGCACTTCTCGACCCGTTCCTCGGGGACCGGACTGGGACTCGCGATCGTCCGCCGACTCGTGACGGGGTGGGGGGCAAGCGTCGAGGTCGACAGCCGGGTCGGCGAGGGGACCGTGATGTCGATCCGCTTCTCCGGGGCAGGGGGAACGCCCCCCCCGTCGCCCCCCCGCGGGACTGGCCCCGAAGCACCGATTGCGCCAACTTCCTGATCGATCCCTCGTCGTCCCAGGAGCCGCTTTCCGCCGATGCCCGATCATCTGGCGTCCCGATCCACCTGGCCGGTCCCTCGCGACCCGACCGCGCGTCGCCTGACCCCGATCGTGCACATCGAACCCGCCGAATTCTCGCGCTGGCTCGAGGACCACGCGGAGCCGCTCGCCGAACGATGGCTGGCCGACATCCGGGGTCGCGCGACCACGAGCACCGCGGGGGTGGACGAACTCGTCGAGAGCTTTCTCGACCTCTTCCTGCGGATCCTCCCCCACACCCTGGGCCCCCACCGCGACGCGGCCGAGTCGCTCTGGGTCCAGCTGGCCGAGCTCTTCGGCTCCCTGGCGGCGCAGCGTGGACTTGCCGCCGGCGAGGTGATCGAGGAATTCCAGGTGCTGCGCGAGGCGGTCATCCGGCTCCTCTGGGCCTCCCCCCCGGTGCGCGAGCCGAGCCGGATGGCGCTGCGGGAAGTCCTCCGACTGAATCGCGTCCTCGATCGGGGCGTGACGCATGCGAGCGTGGGCCACACCGACGCCCTCTTCTTCGCTCTCTTCCAGGGGTCCGGTGTCCCGGAGACCCTGACCGACGACGTCCGCTACCAGCTCCGGGCCCAGCTGCAGGCGATGGAGGCGGAAGTGGAGGAGTGGCGCGGTGCGGGGGGGTGAGGAGGCCGACGCCGAGGCGGTGACGGGCGACATCCCCACGGAGGAATTCCGCCGCCACGGCCACGCGGTGATCGACTGGATCGCCGACTACCTCGAGGGGATCGACGACCTGCCGGTGATGCCCGATCTCGCCCCCGGAGCGCTTCGGGAAACCCTCCCCGCGGAGGCCCCGCAGCGGCCCGAGGCGCTCGCGACCGTTCTCGCCGATTTCCGCGAGACGATCGTGCCGGCGACCACCCACTGGAACCACCCCTCCTTCCACGCCTACTTCGCGACCACCGCCTCCGCTCCCGGGATCCTCGCCGAGGCGCTCGCAGCTGCGCTCAACGCCAACGCGATGGTCTGGCGTTCCTCTCCGTCGGGCACCGAACTCGAAGAGGTGGTATGCGGGTGGGTGGCGAGGCTCCTCGGGCTTCCTCTGGCCTTCCGGGGCGTGATCAACGACACCGCCTCGTCGAGCTCCCTCTACGCCCTCGCGGCGGCGCGGGAGTGGCGCCTTCCCGAAGGGCACGCCGACGGACTCGCGGGCGCACCCCGCGGTCGGATCTACACCTCCGAAGAGGCCCACTCCTCGATCCGGAAGGCGGCGGTCACGCTGGGCTTCGGACGGGACGGCGTGCGCGCGATCCCGACCGACGACGCCTTCCGGATGCGGCCCGACGCCCTCGTCGCCGCCCTGGAGGAGGACCGCGCCGCCGGTGTCCGGCCGGTCGCGGTGGTGGCCACGATCGGCACCACCTCCACGACGTCGGTCGACCCGGTGGACGAGATCGCCTCCATCGCGGAGCAGTGGGGCCTCTGGCTCCACATCGACGCGGCCTACGCCGGTCCGGTGGCGGCCCTCCCCGAGTTCTCGGGGACGTTTCGCGGGTGGGAGCACGCCGACTCGATCGTGGTGAACCCCCACAAGTGGCTCTTCACCCCGATGGACTGCTCCCTCCTCTACTGCCGGCGACCCGAGCAGCTCCGCGCCGCCTTTTCCCTGACCCCGGAGTATCTGAGAA
>CAYORZ010000102.1:0-1815 GCA_964406485.1 uncultured Gemmatimonadaceae bacterium
TGGATGATGGCCGCGCTGGTGGGCCAGGGCGCCCGGGTCGGGGTGGAGCCCGACGAGGCCGACGTCGTCATCGTCAACACCTGCGGCTTCATCGACGTCGCCAAGGAGGAGTCGATCGACACCCTCCTGACCGCAGCGCACCTCAAGTCGGAAGGGAAGTTGCGGGCGGTGGTGGCGGTCGGCTGTCTCGTGCAGCGATACCAGGACGACCTCGAGCGCGAGATCCCCGAGGTGGACCTCTACATGGGGCTCACGGAGCTGCAGGGCCTGGTGCCCGAACTGAAACGTCGCGGGCTCCTCCCCGAGGAGCCGCCCGCGCTCCCGCTCATGGAGCGCCCGCTGCGGGTTCTCTCGGGCGAAACGCGACACACCTCGTTCCTGAAGATCAGCGAGGGGTGTGACCACTCCTGCTCGTTCTGTGCGATCCCGATGATGCGGGGACTGCACCGCTCGGCGCCCCTCGACGAACTGGTGGCCGAGGCGCAGGCCCTGGGAGCCGCCGGGGTGCGCGAACTCAACATCATCTCGCAGGACACGACCTGGTACGGCCGCGACCTTCGCCGCCGCGACCGGGGGGCACCCCTCCTCCCCGACCTCCTGCGCGCCCTCCTCGACCGGACGGAGATCGCGTGGTACCGCCTCTTCTACATGTACCCCTCCGGCATCACCCCCGAGGTGGTCGAACTCCTGGCCGAAGGGGCGAGGCGCCGCGCGGGTCCCCGGCTGCTTCCCTACCTCGACCTGCCGCTCCAGCACGGTGCGGACCGGATTTTGAAGGCGATGCGCCGGCCGGAGCGTCGGGAGACGATCCTCGAAAAGGTGCGGTGGTTGCGTGACGCGGTCCCCGACATCACCCTCCGCACGACCGTCATCGTCGGCTTCCCGGGCGAGACCGATGGCGACTTCCGCGAACTCCTCGACCTTCTGGAAGAAATCGAGTTCGACCGCGTGGGGGCGTTTGCCTACTCGATCGAGGAGGGGACGCGGGCAGCCGAACTTCCGGGCCACCTCGACCCGGAGCTGAAGCAGGAGCGCCTCGAGGAACTCCTCGACGTGCAACGGGGGATCTCGTTCGAGAAGAACCTCGCCCAGGTGGGCACCCGGCACCGCCTCCTGGTCGACCGGCGGCTCGAGGGCGACGACGCCGACCCCGACTTCGTGGCGATGGGCCGGACCGAGGGGCAGGCCGCCGACGTGGACGGGGCGACCCAGCTCCTCCCGGTGGAGGGGTGGCATCCGGAGCCGGGAACCTTCGTGGAGGTCGAGATCGTGGATGCACTCGACCATGACCTGATCGGAAAGGTGGTGACGACGTGAGCTTCTGGAGACGGTGGTGGGGGGTCGGAGTGGTGTGCGGAGTGGTGGCCGCAACCCCGGCGGCGGGGCAGGAGCTGGCCGATTTCGATTACGAGAACCTTTCCTTCCGCGGCGTGGGACTCGAGATCGGGGGCGTCTTTCCGAGCCGCGTCGAGTCGGTGGTCGGCCTGGGACTCCGCATGGATCTCGGCTACCTCGGCCCCGGGGTGCGCATCACCCCGACCTTCGGATACTGGTCGTCGCGGATGAAGCGGATCGAGGTGCGCAAGCTGGAACTCCGGGTGAACGAACTCGTCGACCGGTCGAGTCCGCCGGGGTCTCCCCCCGCCGACGTGGATCTGGGACGCATCGACTGGTCCGACCTGATGATCGGCCTCGACGGGCACGTCGTCTGGTCGGTGCCCTTCGGCTTCCTGACCTACCTGGGCGCCGGGGCAGCGGCGCACATCATGACCGGCGGGGGAGAGGCGGTCGCCAACACCTTCATCGAGGACCTTC
>CAYORZ010000102.1:1825-6698 GCA_964406485.1 uncultured Gemmatimonadaceae bacterium
CCTTCTCGACACCGTGACCGCCGGCTTCAACCTTCACGGGGGAGTCGAATACCCGATCAGCGACCAGCTGCGCCTGTACGGCACGGCGCGCTACGAACTCCTGGGCGACCTCCGCTACGGACAGCTGAGCGTCGGAACGCAGTTCATGTTCGGTCCCTCCGCCCCGGGGGAACTGCGTTGATCGCGGCCGGGTGGACGGGGTGGGGTGCGGTGCTGGTCGTCGCGGTGGCCCTCCTCGCCGCCCCCTCTCCCGCAACGGGGGCGCGGGCCGCGGCCGAGGCGCAGCCTCCCGGGGTCGTCGGTGACGATGACCCCCTGACCGTCTACCTCGTGACGATGGGGCCGGGAGCAGAGGTGTGGAACCGCTTCGGCCACAACGCTCTCTGGATCCACGACGCCCGCACCGGAGAGGATCTCGTCTGGAACTGGGGGTTGTTCGACTTCAGTCAGGCGGGCTTCATCCCGCGCCTCATCCGGGGAGAGATGTTGTACTCGATGGGCGGCTTCACTCTCGACCAGACACTGCGTCAGTACCAGGCGGCCGGACGCGACGTCTGGGCGCAGGAGCTGGCGCTGACCCCCCGGCAGAAGGAAGAACTCGACCTCTTCGTGCGGCGCAACGCCCAGCCGGCCCACCGCGACTACCTCTACGACTACTACCGCGACAACTGCTCGACACGGGTGCGCGACGCCCTCGACCACGTGCTCGGGGGAGCGATCCGGCGGCATTTCGAGGGAATCGAAACGGGGACGACCTGGCGGTGGCACACCCGCCGGCTCCTTCGCGACGCCCCGTGGGCCTACGCGGGGGTGGCGCTCGTGCTCGGCCAGCCCGGCGACGAGACCATCAATGCGTGGGAAGAGATGTTTCTGCCCATGCGGCTCCGGAGCCACCTCGCCGGGCTCTTCGTCGAGCAGCGGGGCGGCGCGATGCAGCCTCTCGTGGCCGACGAGATCCGGCTCGTCGAGGGCACCCGCGGCCCGCCCCCTACCGCCCCGGAGCGGAGCTGGCCCCGCTATTTCCTGATCGGGGGGGTAGGGGCGGCGGTGATTCTCCTGGCCGGGATGGCCGCCTCCCGCGGGGGGGTGGGGCGGGCGGTCGCCGCCCTCCCGGTGGCGGGGGTGTCGGTGGCGGCCGGTGTGGCAGGAGTGATCCTCCTCGGGTCGTACCTCACCGATCACACCTTCTGGTATCCCAACGAGAATCTCTTTCTCGTGACCCCCCTCTCGCTCGGGGTGGCGGTGCTGGCCCTGGGCGCCGTCTTCCGGCCCCGGCTCGTGCGGGCGGCCGCCGGCCTCGCCCGCTGGCTCGCCGTGCTCGCGCTCGTGGGTGTCGCGCTCAAGGCGCTCCCGCACTTCCGGCAGGAGAATCCCGAGATGATGGCGCTGGCGCTCCCCATCCACCTCGCGATCGCCTGGGCACTGTCGCGGTGGGCGCGGGCGCAGGCGCAAGAGGGCGTGGCGCCGGCCTCCGGGGCGTGACCTCCTTCTCGACCGGGGGCCGTCTGCGGCCGGGCGACCGGGGCGCGATCCTCTCGGCCCTCCTCCTGGTGGGGGCCGCGCCGCCGTCGCCGATCCCCCTCCTCGTCTTCGGGGCGCTCGCGCCCCTCCTTGCGGTGCTGGCCCGCCTCGAAAGCGGAGCCCCGGGGCGACGCGAGGCCTTCCGGGCGGGGGTGATCCACGGTGGAGTCGCGTGGGCGCTCCTCCTTCTGTGGATGCCGCAAGCGGCGCTCCGTACGGGGAGCTGGCTCGTCGTGGGGTGGGTGGCGGTGGTCGCTACCCTGGCGCTGCTCGGCGGCGTGGCAGCCGTCCTCGTCCACCACCTCAACGGACGGAAGGGGGTCGGGCTTCCCCTCGCGGCCGCAGTCGGGTGGGGGGCGGTGGAGTGGATCCGCTCGGCGGCCCTCGGCCCTCTCGACTTTCCGTGGGGGGGACTCGCGCTTCCCCTCGCGGGCAGCCCCCCGCTGATCCAGGGGGCGGCGTGGGTGGGCGAGATCGGTCTCGCCGTGGCAGTGGCCGCGTGCAACGGGGTGGTGGCCGGCGTTCTCCTCACGCCCCGCCGCTCGCTCGGGCGGCTGGCCGGAGTGGTCGCGGCGGTGGTGGTCGTGTACGCCGCCGGAGTGTGGCGGATCGCGCGCACCCCCACCGTCCCCACCCTCCAGGCGCTCCTGATCCAGCCCGCGGTCCCCCTCGCCGTGAAGCGGGGTGACCCCGACGAGGCGCTTCGACGCTCGGTCGAGGCCGTCGAGGAGGTGCTTCCGCCTCCGGCCCCTCCGGTGGCTCCCCCGGTCGGGGGCGACGTGGTGGTCCTCCCCGAGACGGCTCTGCCGGTGGCGCTCGACGGACCCGAGGGGAGCGAGGTCCGGACGCGGGTGGCCGGGTGGGCGCGGCAGATGGGTGCGCCCATTCTGGTCGGGGCGATCGCCGAGGGAACGGGCCGCGGATTCAACGCCCTCTTCCTGGCCGACGGTGACCCCACGGCTCCCTGGCCCCTCTACCGCAAGCAGCGCCTCGTTCCGGGCGTGGAGTGGATCCCCGGGGGGGAGTCGATGGCCCGGGGCGCCACTCCGGTCGTGCTCCGGCTGGACGACGGGCGGGGAATCGGACCCCTGATCTGCATCGAGTCGGCCGGTCCCGAGCCGGCGCGCACCCTGGTGCGGGAAGGGGCAGAGGTACTCGTCAACGTGACCAACGACTCCTGGCTCGGCGAGGCGCCCTGGTGGACCCGGAGCGCGGCATGGTTCCAGCATCCGGCGCACCTCGCCTTCCGCACCGTCGAGACCGGGGTGGGTGCCCTCCGGGTCGGCAACAACGGCTCGACCGAGGTGGTCGACCCGTTCGGTCGGCGGACGCAGGTGGTGCCTCCCCACGTGGCGGGCGAGGCGACGGTCCACGTCGAACGCCTCGCGAGCCCGGCCCCCTTCAACCGCACCGGCCCCGTCGCCGGGTGGGCGGCCGTCGTGCTCGCCGTCCTTCTCGCCGGGCTTCCCCCTCGCAGGCGACCCGATCCGGTTGATCCCGACGGGTGGTTCTGATATAATTTCCGGGCTGTAACCGGGCGTCGATCCTTCGACGCCCCCCCGGGTTCGGGCCCCGGCCGACGATCACTTCCGATCGCGGCGCCCGGCCCGTGTCGATTCAGGACCGGAGAGGGCCATGAAGCAGGGAATCCACCCCGAATACACCGACGCCGTCATCGTCTGCGCCTGCGGCAACCGCGTCGAGACGAAGTCAACGCGCCCCGAGATCAGCGTCGAGATCTGCTCGGTATGTCATCCGTTCTATACCGGCAAGCAGCGTCTGGTCGACACCGCGGGCCGCGTCGAGCGGTTCCGGCGGAAGTACGGCCAGAGCGGAAACTGATCCGCGGGGCGACCACGATCCCCCTCCGATCCCTCCCCGGTTCGTCCCTTCCGGGCCGAACCTCCGGTCCATGAGTGGTGTGCAGCTCGACGAGCGCCTTCTCGGGCGGTTGGTCGAGGTGCGTCGACGCTTCGCGGAACTCGACGAGCAACTTGCCGATCCGTCCGTTCTCGACGACCCGGCACGGCTGCGGGCGCTCGGGCGCGAGCGCGCCACCCTCGAGCCCGCCGTGCGGGCAGGAGACCGCCTGGAGGCGCTCGTCTCCGAACTGGACGGCGCCCGCGAGTTGGTCGAGTCGACCGAAGGCGAGATGCAGGAACTCGCCCTGGCCGAGGTGCGCGACCTCGAGGAGCAGATCGGCCCCCTCGCCGAGGAGGTGCGCGAGCACCTTCTTCCCCGCGATCCGATGGACGACCGCCCGGCGGTGGTCGAGATCCGCGCGGGCACCGGCGGCGACGAGGCGGCACTCTTCGCCGCCGACCTCCTCCGCCTCTACACCCGCTACGCCGAACGGCAGGGGTGGAAGGTCGAGCTCATGACCCTGACCGAGGGGATTCCGGGCTCGGTGAAGGAGGCGGTCATCTCGGTCGCCGGCGAGGGGGCGTACGGCTCCCTCCGCTACGAATCCGGCGTGCACCGGGTGCAGCGCGTGCCCGAGACGGAGAGCCAGGGGCGGATCCACACGTCGGCGGCCACCGTCGCCGTCCTCCCCGAGGCGGAGGAGGTCGACGTCGCGATCGATCCCCAGGAGCTGCGCATCGACGTCTTCCGCTCGTCTGGCCCGGGCGGCCAGTCGGTCAACACCACCGATTCGGCGGTGCGGATCACCCACATCCCCACGGGGCTCGTGGTCAGCTGCCAGGATGAGAAATCGCAGCACAAGAACAAGGCGAAGGCGATGAAGGTGCTCCGCTCCCGCCTCCTGGACCGGGCGCTGGCGGAGCGCGACGCGGAGCGGGCGGCCGAGCGCCGCAGCCAGGTCGGGAGCGGGGACCGCTCCGCCAAGATCCGCACCTACAACTTTCCGCAGAGCCGCGTCACCGACCACCGCATCGGCATGTCGGTGTACTCCCTCGACGCGGTCCTGGACGGTGACCTCGACGCCTTCGTGCGGGCGCTGCGGCTCGCGGCCCGCGAGGAACAGCTGGAGGCCGAGGGATGAGCGAGGCGTGGACCGTCCTGCGGCTCATCCGGACGGGGGCCACCTGGCTCGAGGAGCGGGGTGTGGAGTCGGCGCGCCTCGACACCGAGCACCTCCTGGCGCATGCCCTCGGCACGAACCGCCTCCAGCTCTACCTCGAGTACGACCGCCCCCTCACTCCCGACGAACTCGCGGCCTTCCGCCCGCTCCTCCGCCGCCGGGGCGCGCGCGAGCCGCTCCAGTACATCGTGGGTCGGGGTGCCTTCCGCGAGCTCGACCTGCGGGTCGACCGCCGGGTCCTGATCCCCCGGCCCGAGACCGAGGTGCTCGTGCAGGTGGCGCTCGATCAGGTGGCGGGGCGGAGCGGGC
>CAYORZ010000103.1:0-6645 GCA_964406485.1 uncultured Gemmatimonadaceae bacterium
GCACCGTCATGATGATGGAGGCGATGCGGATCCTGAAGGAAGTCTATCCGAACCCGCGCCGGACGATCCTGGTGGCGCACTGGGGGGCGGAGGAACAGGGCCTGGTGGGCTCGATGGCCTTCGCCGAGGACCACCCCGAAGTGGTCGACGGGCTCCAGGCGTCGTTCAACCAGGACAACGGCACCTGGCGCGTGGACTTCATCCGCATGCAGGGCTTCCTCGGTGCCGGTGCGCACTTCGGCCGGTGGTTCAGCGCGATCCCCGCCGAGATCACGGAGCACATCGAGCTCGACATTCCCGGAGTCCCGGAGACGGGGGGGAGCGACCACATGTCGTTCATCTGCCGCGGGGCCGCCGGCTTCCGCCTCCAGTCCCACTACCCCGATTATCGCCAGTACACCTGGCACACGGACATCGACACCTACGACAAGCTCGTCTTCGATGACCTGCGCAACAACGCGACCCTCGCCGCGATGCTCGCCTACCTCGCCTCGGAAGATCCCGAGCGGGTGGGAACGGAGCAGCGCGAACTCCCTCGCGCATGGCCGACCTGCCGACCCGCCCCCCGCAGCTACGGCGGGTGACGACGCAGGCGCCGGGAACGCCGCCCCCACCATGAAACCGCCCCGCGGGTTTTCCCTGATCGAACTCCTCACCGTGATCGTGGTGATCGCGATCCTCGCCGCGATCGTCGTCCCCCGCTTCGTGAAGACCCGCGCCGAGGCGGTCAGCACGATGCTCAAGGCCGACCTTCGCTACCTGGCGACCGTCCAGGAGATCTACTGGGAGGAGCACCGGAGCTACGCCGGCGTCGTGGCCGACCTCGACTTCGAGGGATCGGAGGGCGTCGTCGTCACCATGGTCGCCGCCGACCGCGACGGCTGGGGCGCCACGGCCACCCACCCGGGCACCCCCGAGAGTTGCGCCATCTATGTGGGGAGTGCGACGCCGGCCCCGCCCGCCACGACGACGGGCTCACCGCAATGCGCTGTTCCCTGACGTTTCAATCCTCCTTCACGATCCACCGGACCCCGTCGTGACCGATCTCCGGACGACCATCACCCGCCTGCTCTCCAACATGGGCAGCACGCGGGAGATCCAGCTGTACCTCCGCCGTTTCACCCAGGTCGACGCCGCGCGCTTCGCCGTCGTCAAGGTCGGAGGCGCGATCCTGCGCGACGACCGCGACGCCCTCGTCTCGTCGCTCGCCTTCCTCCAGCAGGTGGGGCTGACCCCCATCGTGGTGCACGGTGCGGGCCCCCAGCTCGACGACGAGATGGCCGCTGCCGGACTCGAGAAGGTGGTCGTCGACGGCCTCCGTCACACCTCACCCGAAGTGTTGCAGGTGGTGCGCCGGGTCTCGCAGCGCGCCAACCTCGAACTCGTCGAGGCGCTGCAGTCCGCCGATGTGCGCGCCACCTCGATCCTGGCCGGTGTCTTCGAGGCCGAACCCCTCGACCCGGAACGGCTGGGGCTCGTGGGGCGGGTGACCCGCGTCGACACCACCGGGATCCAGGCGGCGATCTCTGCCGGGTCGATCCCGGTGATCGCCTCGCTCGGCGAGACGGTGGGGGGGCAGATCCTCAACATCAACGCCGACTGGTCGGCCAACGAGCTGGTCAAGACGCTCCAGCCGTACAAGATCATCTTTCTCACGGCCACCGGAGGACTCCTCGACGCCGAAGGGCGCATCATCGAGTCGATCAGCCTCAGCACCCAGTACGCGGAGCTGATGCGCCAGCCCTGGGTCCACTCGGGGATGCGCGTGAAGATGGAGCAGATCCACGACCTGCTCATGGCCCTCCCTCCGACGTCGTCGCTCTCCATCACCCGCCCGGAAGAGATGGCGAAGGAGCTCTTCACCCACCGGGGATCGGGGACGCTGGTCCGCCGCGGTGAGCGGATCGTGCGCCACGAGCGGTGGGACGACCTCGACCGGGACCGGTTCGCCGAACTCATGGCGTCGGGATTCGGGCGGCGACTCTCCAGCGACTACTTCGAGCGGGTCACCCCCACCGCCATCTACGTGAGCGAGCACTACCGGGCCGGAATCGTGCTCTTCGAGGACGGCGGCGAGACCTACATGGACAAGTTCGCCGTGGTCGAAGACGCCCAGGGCGAGGGGCTGGGACGCGCCCTCTGGGACGTGATGCGGGCCGACCACCCGTCGCTCTTCTGGCGTTCTCGTCGTCGCAACCCGATCAACGAATTCTACTTCCAGCACGCCGACGGGGCGGTGAAGCTCGACGAGTGGACGGTCTTCTGGATCGGCCTCGACCATTGGGACCGCATCCGGAAGGTCGTGCAGCTCGCCCGCGAGCGTCCGCCCACCCTGGAACCCGCCTGACCCCTCCTCACCCGGGGTGGGGGTCGCCGCCTCCTCGTCCATCGCTCCCCCCCGCGGGGACCCACCGGGGGCGGGACGCGGGGAGTCCCGAGACGAGCTTGCCCCCCATCACGAAGACCAGGAAGCCCAGCGGCCAGCCCCACCCCCCGCTCCACTGCAGCAACGCCCCGACGATCGGTGGGCCGGCGGCGGCCAGGAGGTAGCCGACCGACTGCGCCATCCCCGACAGTTCGCCCGCCGCGTCGGTATCGCGGGCCCGCACCACCAGGAAGATGAGGGCGAGGCCGAAGGTGCCGCCCTGCATGAAGCCGAGGGCGCCCACCGTGACCCAGAGCGCGGCCCCCCCCACCTCGAGGGCGAGCGCGGCGAGAGCGGCGGCCTCGATCACCACGAGGGCCCACACCACCCCGCCCTGGTCGCGGAGGCGGCCGGCGGCCACCGGGACCACCGCCGTCCCCACGACCGAGGTGGCCTGGACGAGCGCGAAGAGCCACCCCGCCTCGATGGCGGCAATGCCCCGCGCCTGGAGGTAGTCGGGGAGCCAGGCCAGCACGACGTAGAAGGTGAGCGACTGGAAGCCCATGTAGAGCGCGACCCACCAGGCGAGCCCCGAGCGAAGCAGGCGCCTCAACCCACCCTTCGGCCGCGCGGCGGGCAGCGGGCGGGGGGACCCGCGCGTGTGCGTCATCCAGATGCCGAGAGCCACCACGGCCGGAATCGCCCACGCCGCGAGCGCGCCCCGCCACCCGAGCCGGAGGGCCAGGGGGACGCTCGCCGCCGCTCCCACCGTGGCCCCCACCCCCATCACGCTCGAGTAGAGACTGGTGACGGCTCCGTACCGATCCGGGTGGTCACGCTTGGCGAGCACCGGGAGCAGGACGTTGCCAAGCGCGATCCCCACCCCGAGGAGGAGCGTGCCGGCAAAGAGGGCGCCGATCGAGGGGACGACCCGCATCGCCGCCCCACCCCCGATGAGGACCAGACCCAGGAGGAGCGCCCGCTCGATGCCCACCCGCCGTCCGATGGGGGCCGTGAGGAGCGAGACCACCCCGAAGGCGAGGAGGGGGAGCGCCGTCAGGAGTCCCAGCGCCGGATCCGAGAGGCCGGTTTCGGCGCGGATCCGGGGAACGAGGGGGCCCACCACGGTGAGCCCCGGACGTAGGTTGGCCGCGACCGCCACGATCCCACCCAGCGCCAGCCAGCGGGTCGCCGGGCGCCGCGCGGAGGGGGAGGGTGGAGTGGGGGAGGCGTCGTCAGCCGGCGCCCGCATCCCGCCCCTGCGCGGCGATGATCCCGGCGGTGGCCACGACCTGCCCCGCGTGCCGGCGGGTGTGCTCGGCCACGTGGAAGAGGAGTCCGAGGACGGTGCTCGGGAGGGCCCGGCGACCGACCCCCCGGTGCTCGAGGAGGGTGTCGGGATCGGTCGCCCGGAGGTGCGCGATGACGCGGTCGCGGGTGTCTCTCACCCCCGCGAGCAGCCGCTCCGGGCCGGCCGGGGGGTCACCCGGATTCCCTTCGTCGCGCACGGCCTCGAGCTGCTCCGGAGTAAGCGCCTCGCCCCGGGCGTAGGTCAGGAGGCGGTCCACACTCCCCGGAATGTGGCGGAGGTGGAAGCCGATGGAGGCGACCCCCCCCGGACGCGCCCAGAGATCGGCCGCGTCGAGCCCTTCCACCGCCCCCTCGATGTCTTCCACGGCGTCGATCAGGGAGTGGGCGACCGGCTGCAGATACGCCGGGACGCCCTCGACGGGGCCGCGTAGCCAGGCCTCAGCCATGGGTCGGCGCTCCTCGCAGGTCAGCGCCGGCGTCTCCCGCGGCGACCGCGCGCTCGATCCCGCTCCGGAGCCAGTCGAGCCACGCGGCCGGGGTGAGCCCGAGGTCGGCCGGCGTGAGGTGGCTGCCCAGCTCGTAGGCGATGAGGGCGTCCAGCTGCACCTCGCACAGTCCGCGCCGGGCGATGCGGTCGGCTTCGGCCAGGGCGCCGGCCCTCACTGCGGGGCCCACGGTGCGGAGCGCCCGCTCCAGCGCCGCATCGGCGCCGGGCCCCCCGCAGGGCCGGTCGGGAGGAAAGGCCGCGCTCACCACCTCGGCGAGATCCGATCCCGCCGCCTTCACTCCGGCGGTTCCTTCTCTCTCGGCACTACTTCGGGTCTGCATCGAGCGCTCCAGGTGACGATCGCGGAGGGGTCCCTTTTCGGAGTATACCGACACCGCGACCGGGTATCCATCCGGAGTCCCACGGGGGAATTTCCCCACACCGGAAGGCGGCACCCGCCCGACGTCGCGGTCCGGCGCCAACCCTTACCATTCATCTGTCCGCAGCGGGGAGGGTGGTCCTCCCCCCGGACGCGGCACCCTCCAAGACCCGATACGAGGCATTCACGATGAAGAACCGGACCTTCTTCGCCCTGACCGGCGCCGCGCTGGTCCTCCTCCTCGCGCCCCTGGGGTTCAGCCGGGGTGCCGACGATGCCGTGAGTTCGTTGGCGGCGCCCGAGTTGCCCCCCCTCCGGGGCGAGGAGACCGCGATCCTCACCGCTCCGCCGATGGTCCCCCCTCCGATCGACCGGAACCACGCGACCACGGTGCACGTCGAGCTCGAGACGGTCGAGCTCACCCGGCGACTCGCCGACGGAGTCGACTACACCTTCTGGACCTTCGGAGGCACCGTCCCCGGCAGCTTCATCCGCGTCCGGGAAGGTGACGAGGTCGTCTTCACCCTGAAGAACCACCCGACCAGCGTCGCGGCCCACAACATCGACCTCCACGCGGTGAGCGGGCCGGGCGGAGGTGCGGCCGCGACCTTCGTGGGGCCGAACCAGGAGCAGACCTTCAGCTTCCGTGCGCTGAACCCCGGACTCTACGTCTACCACTGCGCCGTCGCTCCCGTCGGGCTGCACATCGCCAACGGGATGTACGGACTGATCCTGGTCGAGCCGAAGGAAGGGCTCCCCGAGGTGGACCGGGAGTTCTACGTGATGCAGGGCGAGTTCTACACCGCGGGCGCCCACGGCGAGCCCGGACACCAGCCCTTCGACTACGACAAGGCGATCGCCGAGAACCCCGACTACGTCGTCTTCAACGGCTCGGTCGGCGCCCTGGTGGGCGACAACGCCCTCAAGGCCAACGTGGGAGACCGGATCCGCCTCTTCGTGGGCAACGGCGGGCCCAACCTGGTGTCGAGCTTCCACGTGATCGGCGAGATCTTCGAGAACGTCTACGTCGAGGGCGGGACCACGGTCAACCGCAACGTGCAGACCACCGTGATTCCCGCCGGTGGCGCGGCGATCACCGAGTTCCGCGCCGACGTCCCCGGGGAACTGGTCATGGTCGACCACGCGATCTTCCGCGCCTTCGACAAGGGTGCGCTCGGTATGATCGACGTGATGGGCCCGGCGGTACCGACGATCTTCGACGACGCTCCGAGCACTCCCTGACGCAGGCCATGAACACCCTCCGCCCCGTTCCCTTCCTCCTCCTCCTGGCGACGGCCCTCCCGGTCGTCGCCCAGGGGGAGGAGGACTTCGTCGTCGGGGGCGGTGCGGAGCGGGCGGTGGTCGCGGTTCCGGAGGGACGCTACCGTCCGCTCCTGGTCACCACCGAGGCCGAGATCACCGTGCCCGCATTCCGTCTCGACGCCCACCTCGTCACCCGGGGCGACTACCTCGCCTTCGTGCGGGAACACCCCGAGTGGCGGCGGGACGAGGCGGCTCCCCTCTTCGTCGGGGGGGACTACCTTGCCGGGTGGCCCGACGCCCTCGACCCGGGAGGCGAGCTCGACCGGCCGGTGACCGAGGTGTCGTGGTTCGCGGCCCGCGCCTTCTGCCGGGCCCGGGGGGGACGACTCCCGACCACCGACGAGTGGGAATACGTCGCGGGACTCCCCGAGGCGGGGAGCGACACGACGCGCGCCACCCTCCACGCCCGCTTTCTCGCGCTCCATCAGCAGCGCCCCCGCCCCGGCCACCTCCCCCCGGTCGGGCAGACCGTTCGCAACGTGCTGGGCGTCCACGACATGCACGGCGTGGTCTGGGAGTGGACGGCCGACTTCAACAATCAGATGCTCACCGGCGCGGGGCGCAACGACCGCAGCCTGGACCGGGGTCTCTTCTGCGCTGCGGGCTCGGTGGGCGTTCCCGACCCCTCCGACTACGCCGCCTTCCTCCGTTCGTCCCATCGGGCCACCCTGAACGGCTCCGAAGGGGGACTCCTTCTCGGCTTCCGCTGCGCCTACCCGGAGTGATGACCATGCGCCCGCCCCCCCTGCACCGTCGCCCCCTCCTTTCCCTCTCGCTCCT
>CAYORZ010000104.1:0-6626 GCA_964406485.1 uncultured Gemmatimonadaceae bacterium
CGGCCTTCTCTTCGAGGGCCAGGGCGAGGTGCTCGATGGCGGGAAGGAGTTCCTCACCGATCGCGAGACGGGCCGCCACGTGCATCGTGGTGGGGATCACATCGTTGGACGACTGCCCGAAGTTGACGTGGTCGTTGGGGTGCACGGAGGTCGCGCCCTCGAGCAACTGCGTGGCCCGACGCGCCACGACCTCGTTGGTGTTCATGTTCGTCGAGGTGCCCGAGCCCGTCTGATAGATATCGATCGGGAACTCGGCGTCCCACCGCCCCTCCGCCACCTCGTCGGCCGCCTCCCCGATGGCCCGTCCGACCTTCTCGTCCAGATTGCCGAGGGCGGTGTTCTGTGCCGCCGCCGCCCACTTCACGAGGCCGAGGGCACGAATGAAGCGGCGCCCGAAGCGCTGCCCGCTGATCGGGAAGTTCTCCACGGCGCGCTGGGTCTGCGCTCCGTAGAGCGCCTCGGCCGGCACCTGCACCTCACCCAGGGAGTCCTTCTCGACGCGGATATCACTCATGACGGGGGGCCCTCACGGACAGTCGGATCGGCGGACGGAGCGGTGTGGGCGCCGCTCCGCGGAGCGGGTCAAAGTTGGCGCTTCCGTACGTCGAAGACCACCCCGGCCCCGGGGGGCCTACGCGGTGCGGAGCTCGAGGGCGGGGGCGGCCGCGAAGGCGTCGGCGGGCACTCCCCCCACGGGAATCACCCGCGTCACGGCCCCGTGCAGGTGGAGGGGGTAGCGGCGCTCGCCGTGGTGGAGCACCTGGACCAGTTCCGGCTCGGGGCCCGAGGGGGGAAGGACGGGTTCGGTGATGGCCCGCCAGACGGAATCCACGAGCGACATGCGCCCTTCGACCGAGTCGGCCCAGCTCGCCATGCGGAGCCGCCGCAGGTGAGCTTCGGTGAGGGGCCGCACCACCTTGCGATGCCCCGGGAAGGCATGCGAGAGGAGGAAGGCGAAGGCCTGATCCTCGGGCATCGGTTCGGCGGAGTTCTCCCAGATGCCCGGGGTGCGCACCCGGCGGGGATCGCGCAGATCGATGAAGCCGTCCGTGGAAATGCGGCCGAGGTGGCGCATGCGAAGACTCCTCCTGCCTCGGGGAACGGGGGTGGGCCCGGTCTTCCGGACAAGATTCATGCCCGGGCGCGCACGTAGGACGCCCCCCGCCCGCTCCGGAGCGTGAAGGGGCGGAACTCCGCGGTGGAACAAGGGTCTGTGGGGCCGCGCTTCCCCTCCCCATCCAGCGTGCGGAGGGGCAATCCTTTCCCCTGGCGGCAGAAAATTCCCGTTCACGATGGATGATCTCGGCACTGCGCCCGACGAATTCGGTGCGCACGTCTCTTCGCGTGGAGGGGTCGACCAGGCTCCGGCCCGCGCGCGCCTGATCGGGGCCCGGGTGCTCCAGCTCTTCACCAAGCAGCCGAGCCGGTGGGCCGAGCCGATGCTCACCCCGGAGCGGGTGGCTGCCTTCCGCGAGGCGCGCGAGCGTGAGGGGGTCACGTGGTGCGTCAGCCACGACTCCTACCTGATCAACCTCGCCTCTCCGGACCCCGTCCTCTGGCGCCGCTCCCAGCAGGCGTTCCAGGCCGAGCTCGAGCGGTGTGCGGCGCTGGGCATCGAGGCGGTGGTGACCCACCCGGGCAACTCCATCGACGGCGATGTCGAGCGGGCGGTGGCGGCCAACGCCCGGGGACTCGCCGAGTCACTGGCGGCCGTCGAGGGGCCGCGCGTGCTCCTCGAACTGACGGCGGGGTCGGGGACGAGCATCGGGGCCACCTTCGCATCGCTGGCCGCGATCCGCGACACCCTTCCCGAGGCGGTGCGCTCCCGGGTCGGGGTCTGCGTCGACACCTGCCACGCCTACGCTGCCGGGTACGATCTGGTCGGGGACTACGAGGGCGTCTGGGCGGCGTATCGTGAGGCGCTCCCCCTCGAGACCCTCGAGCTCTTTCACCTCAACGACAGCCAGCACCCGCTGGGATCGCGCCGCGACCGCCACGCGGGGATCGGCGAGGGGACGCTCGGCACGCTTCCCTTCGACGCGCTGGTGAACGACATGCGCTTCCAGGCGGTCCCGAAGATCCTGGAGACGCCGAAGGGGGACGACGAGGTCACCCTCGATCGCCAGAATCTGGCGCTGCTCCGCGGGATGCGGCGGCCGGCCTGACTCCGCCCTTTCGCGCGAGGGAAGGTTGGCCCTATATTGGTTCTCCGCATTGGAGGGCCTCATTATTGAGCCAACACAACCGAAGCCGGGACCGACTCCCGTGACCGACGTCACGCCTCTTCGGAGGACTGCGAAGGCCATGGGGAGGTTGCCACACAATTACGATCCGGGCTTCAATAATTCTCCTCCAATGCGGTTCCGGGCCGGCGCCTTCCCTTCATCGGGAAGCGTCGGCCCTTCCTGCATCCGGGGGCGTGTCGGCGCGCCAGGTCCTCCGGGACGGCGGCCCCGGGCGGTGTCGGCGACCCGCGGCCCCTCCTGAGGCCACCCCCCATGCAGACGAGGGGGCGGCGCAGTGGCGCCCCCCCCTCGCGTGGTCACCGGGCCCGCCCGCTACCCCGCCGCGCGGGGTGGGGCTTCCGGTCGGTGCATCGTGTCGGGCGCGTCAGGCGCCGTCCTCACCGCCCTCCCCGTCGTCGTCGTCCTCGACCACCACCGGGATGCTGGGCGACGTGTAGTCCGCGTGTGCGGACGCGGCGTTCAGTGGCCCGTGCATCAGCTCGAAGACCACCGCAGTCGTGCCGCCGGCAAGGCCCACCAGCGTTCCGCTGAAGGCGCCCGCCTCCGTCGCCTCCCAATCGGCAACCGCCGGATCGGCCACGTCGACCCGCAGCCACTCGTCGTCGTCATCGGGGGTGAAGCGGTCCCCGTCGTCGTCGACGAAGAGGATCGTGAGCAGACCGGTCTCGGCGTCGGCGTCGACGGTCAGCGAGCCCGTCACCGTGGTGCCGTCGACGGTGACGATGTCGGCTCCTCCGCTCCGGATGACCATCCCGACCGGCTCCGGATGGTCGTCGTGGTGGTCGACGGGGTCGTCGTCGCAGGCGCCGAGGACCAGCACCGCGCCGAGGGCGAGGGCGGCGGTGCCGAAGCGTAGAGGGGTGTCGCGCATGGTTCAGTCCTTGTTGTTGACGTTGGAAGTCGTGCTCGTGTCGGTGAGAACGAGTGGGGAGGGGTTCAGAAGACAACCTGGTAGACGAGGCTCACTCCGCGGCCCGCTTCCGGCATGAGTTCCTTCGTCCGGGAGAGGTGGTTGCGGTAGGTCGCGTCGGTGAGGTTGTCGAGCCGGAGGGTCACCGAGTGCAGCTGCCCGTTCCAGGTGGTGCGGATCCCGGTCGAGAGCCCCAGCACCGCGTATCCGTCGGTCGGGGTCTCGAAGGCGCCCAGCCGGTCCTGGCGCGATGCCAGGCGGGCTTCCGCCCCCGCGAACCAGAGGGGGGTGTCGTAGCGGATCCCCACGCGCCCGTTGAGGGGCGGGATCAGGGGGAGTGGCTCGTCGGTGTCGGAGAGCGTCCCCCGGACCCACGAGACCGTCCCGTCGGCTACCAGCCGGTCGCTGAAGACGATCTCGAGTCCCCCCTCGAGACCCACCAGGAGTGCGTCGGCGCCGGTGTACTGGTAGATGGGGAGTTGGGTCCGGGGGCTGATCTCGCCCGTCTCGCGCGGGTAGAGGTAGCCGGCCACCGCGTTGCGGAAGGCTGCGACTTCACCACGCACCGACCCCCGGTCGAAGCGCAGGAAGAGGTCGACGCCCGTGCCCACTTCGGTGTCGAGATCGGGGTTGCCGACCTCGAAGGAATACGAGGCGAGGTGCGGTCCCTCGGAATACAGCTCGCTGATGTCGGGCGCGCGGAAGGCGCGGGCGAGACTGATCCCTCCGGTGATCCCGCCCCCGAAGCGGCGGAGGAGCCCGACCGATCCACTCAGGGCGTGGAAGGTGCGGTCGCGCACATCCCCGATGCTAGCGTCCGGCTTTTCCTCGAGTGCGTCGACCCGCACGTGGTCCCAGCGGAGCCCCGCCTCGACCGTCCAGTCGTCGAGCACGACCTCTTCGTGCGCGTACGTCGAGAGGGTCCACCGGCGGGCGTCGGGGGTCGAGACCCCGCCGCCGAAGCCGAAGCGCTCGAACTGCGCCCGCATCCCCACCGTCCCGCCCGAGAGGCTCCCCGCCTTGCCGTGATGCGCCTTGACCTCACCCGCGGTCGTCAGGAGTCCGTACTCCGTCCCGAGAATCCCGCCCGGTTCGAGTTCCTTGTGGTTGTAGCGGGTGTGACTGGTCGTTCCCTGGACGACGTCGAAGGGGCCCACCGAGCGGAGCTCGGCCTCGCCCTTGAAGACGTGCCGGGTCATCTCGATGTCGACGCCGGTGGGGTGCGCCCCCACGAAGCCCCCGGGGATCCCGTACTCGTTGCCGAGAAAGCGGTACGCCGCCCCGAGGTGTCCCGACTCCCCGACCCACGAGGCTCCGCCGGCCAGGTTGCGTGTCATCCCCCCCGTGTTGTCGAGGGTGCCCTCCGGGGTGGCGAGGTCGCCGTACTCCCGCAGTCCCCCCTCGAGACGGAGTGCGACCCGGTTGCCGATCCCCGAGAGGACAGTGGCCGAGCCGACCACCCCGTCGTTGACCGACTGCCCCTGCACGTTGACGGTGGAGTGGATGCCGTGGTGGACGGTGAGCGGGATCTCTTCGCGGATCACGTTGACCACCCCCCCGAGCGCCTGGCTCCCGTACAGGAGCGCCGAAGGCCCACGGACCACCTCGATCCGCTGCGCCGAAGCCGGATCGACCGCCGTGGCGTGGTCACTCGACACACCCGAGACGTCGCCCACCCGTTCTCCGTCCTCGAGCATCAGCACCCGGTCGCCCCCCAGGCCGCGAATCACGGGGCGGGCCGCGGCCGGTCCCATGGTGACCGCCGAGATCCCCGGCTGGTTCTCGAGGGTGGCGGCGAGGGTGCTTTCCAGCCGCCGGGTCAGTTCCTGCCCCGAAAGGACGTCGATCGGGCGGATCACTTCGTCGCCCGAGCGCGCCGAAATCGTACCGGTCACCACGAAGCCCTGGACGTCGAGGGCGGAGGGGGTGAGGGCGACCTCGAGCTGGACCGTCTCGCCCGAGACCACCTCGGCCGTGACGGTGTGGGCGCGGTACCCGATCCGCTCGAAGAGGACGACGTGGGTCCCTGCCGGAACCCGCTCGAGGTGGAAGGTCCCGTTCTGATGGGTGAGTTCGGTCCGTCCCAGGAGGGGGAGCCGGACAGCGACCGCGGCGAGGGGGCGACCCGTTTCGTCGACCACGACGCCGTGGATGTCGCTCCCGTGAGGGAGGTCGGGGTCCTGCCCCGCGAGGGGGAGCGGACCGGCCAGGCTGCTGGCGGTGAGGGCAAAGAGGGCGAGAAAGAGGGTGCGACGAAGGTTGGGCATGGCTGTTCCATTGGAGGGAGAGCCCGCCAGGACCCCGCGCGACGGGCGCGCACCGATGTAGGGCGCGTCGCCGACCGGCGCACGAGAATGCGGCGGATTCCCCCCGAACGAGTGGAGAGACATGGCCGGCGGCGGAACGCCGCCGGGGGGACTTGTCGGGGGAGGGGCTCAGCCGAGTGGCGGAGCGCGGGATCCCAGCGGGGGGAAGTGACCGGCGGGACGGAGGGAGTGCTCGCCCCCGTCGAGGTCGACGCGGGTGCCGTGCGTGATGCGCGGCGCCTGCAACCGGGTCGGGGGCGGCGCCGTCCAGGCCACCGTCAGGGTACGGCAGAGCTGGCAGAAGAGGTGGTCGTGCTGCGAGGGGCACTGCTCTCCTGCCTGCGACTCCACATGCGTCACCCGGGCCTCGACCACCTCTTCCAGCGCCGCATCGGCGAGGGGACCCCCGGCAGCAACGACGAACTGCGTCAGTGCCACGACGGCCCAGAGGCCGCGAAGGAGGGGTGGGGTGGACGACATGTTCACGGGGACGAAGTGTCGCGGACGACCGATCAACCTGACTGTAACACGGTCGCTGCAGGGGAGTTCCCGGCGTCGGTCCGGGCCACTGCCTCCGGGACCGAACACGGGGACCGCGGGTAGTCCGCCCCGCCACGACGATCGCCGCCCCCCTGACCGGGAGTCTCCTGGATGCCGCGAGTCCATATCACCCGCCGGGTTCACTGGAACTCGGCGCACCGCCTCTTCCGCCCCGACTGGTCCGACGAGCAGAACACCGCGGTCTACGGCGTCTGCGCGAATCAGCACGGACACGGGCACAACTACGAGATGGAGGTCACCGTCTCGGGAGAGGTGGACCCCGAGACGGGATACGTGATCGACCTGAAGGAGCTGAAGGTGCTGGCGGAGCGGCACGTCGTCGACGACCTCGACCACCGCCACCTGAACGACGAGGTCCCGTGGCTCGAGGGCATCGTGCCCACCACCGAGAACCTCGTCGTCGCGATCTGGCGACGGCTGGCCCCGCAGCTGCCGGACCACGTCACGCTCGAACGCATCGTCCTCTGGGAGACCCCCCGGCACTCGGTCGAGTACACCCGGGCGCTGGCCGAAGCGGCATCCGCGGCGTCCGGCGGGGCGGGAGGAGAGCGGGGCGGGGAGTCGGGGGGCGCGACATGAGCGGGGAGCCGCGCGACCTGGCCG